>DASXDR010000199.1:0-33877 GCA_036490535.1 Tepidisphaeraceae bacterium
ATATTTAGCGGCGTGTGCGCAGCACCGCGCTGGAAAGATAAGGAACCACAGTAACTACTCCATGTGAATCAATTGTAATCATCACAGCACCGCATTTATCCGTGGCGTAACGTGGGCGGCCACCCAGCTCAGTCAGAAAACGTTTCTGCTTTGATGTCGGCGTACGATCGTTGGAGCTGATGATGGATTGGGGATTCACGGTTTTGATAAAGAACGGCGTGATTTCGACCGAACTGCCGTGATGCGGAGCAATCAGCACATCGCTTGGGAGATTCGGGACGAGATTAATTAGTTGTCTCTCGCCGATGGATTCGATGTCGCCGGGGATGAGAATCGTTCGGCCGGCGTAGCGGATTTGTTGGACCATGGAATCATCGTTATGGCCCCAGTGCGAATGAGCGGGCGGCCAGAGAATGTCGATGGCGATATCGCGGCCGAGTTGGAAGTGCTCGCCGCTGCCAGCGATTTGCGGGAATTGGCGGGTTTGCGTGAACCAATCGAGCAGGCGCGTGGCGCCATAGCTACCGCGTGCATCGGCAGCGAAAGCGTCATCGACAATGACCTGATGCGTGGGGAAATCGTCCATAGTTTGTTGGACGGCGTTAAAGTGATCCGCATCAGGGTGGCTGATGAAAATATCGTCGATGTGGTGGATTTGTTCCTGACGGAGAAAGGGTTTGATAACAGTGCGCTCAAGATCGGAGATGGTGGAAGAACCGGCGTCGAAGATGGCGACATGGCCATCGGGCGATTCGGCAATGGCGCAGCTACCGGCGCCGACGCTGAGAATGGTGAGGCGAAATTCAGTTGGCTTGGCGAATGCGGCACGGGGCCACGGAACCAGAAGAAGAGCCAGACCAAACAATGGTGAAAGTCGCATCCATCGCCAGCGATAAGACCAGGCAATGAGCGGCAGGAAGAGCAAGCCGTAATACAACGCGATGGTCCACACCGACGGTGCGGGTGCCAGCACATCTGCGGCGGGAAGAACGGCCAGCCAACTTACACTTTTGATCAGCAGATGAATAGGAATCGCCGCGAGGTTCGCCCAAAAAGATGCGAGCCAGGGCAACATCAGCGTCAATATAATTTTGACCAGTCCGCCGATCACGCCAGCGAATACCAATGGCACGAGCGAAACGCCGCCGAAGATGCCCCAGGGGTTCAGACGATTAAAGTAAAATAAGATCAAAGGCAGAATTGCCAGCCAGGCAATGGCAGCGGCAATAGCTGCATTGCGCACGATTCGCCAGAGAGGAAATCTCCCCTTAACTCGATGCAGATTGATAACGGGATCAGTCGGATCGATGAAAAGTCCGCGCATCCAATCGGTAATTCGGCCTCCGTAGGCGATGAGAAAAAAGACGGTGATGAAGCTGAGTTGAAATCCGGCATCAGTTAGGTCCATCGGATGAACCACCAGAATCACCAGTGCGCAAACGGCGAGCAATTGCAGCAGGTCGAGCGAGCGGCGGAAAATGATTGCTAATAAAGTCAGCACGCAGAACAAAACGGCGCGGGCGGCGGGGAGAGACGGCAGCACGATCGAGCCATATGCGATAACACACGCCATAACGATGATCGCTGTGTGACGCGGACGCAGCCGAAACAAATGGCATAGGAAATAAACTAAGCTGGCGACGATAAAAACATGCATGCCGGAAATCACCATCAAATGCGGCGTGCCGGTCTGAATGAACAAATCCTGAATATCACGCTCGGCTGGCTGACGGTCACCCAGCACCAGCGCATCCAACACCGCCGCATCGGTTGCATGCACATCATCAAAGCCCCGCACCAAAAGATCGCGAGCATGTTCACGCAGAGACCAGAGCTGACTTGAGCCGCTGTTGGATAACACGGTCAGGCAATTCGCATCGGTGATTTGAAAATTAGCGAGGATGCGCTGGTGGCGATAATAGGAGAGCCAATCGAATTCGCCGGGATTATCTGCAGGCAGTGGACGCGAAAGCCAGCCGAGGGCTTCAATCCGCTGACCGTTACGGAGAACTTCGCCGTGGTACAAATGCAACGTGATGGTGCCGTTGGCGGGTTGCCAGCCAGACCAGCATTTGGCTGCGATTACCTTCGCCAGCGCGATCTGGCCTGTCAGATGCCATTGCCCTTGAATCGTGCGGGGCGGAGTGATGATCTCCATTCGCAAACGGGCCAATCGCGAAGCGTCACTCGTGAAATTGGCGATCTGGCGATCCGAAAAAGTATGGCGATCCAACTGTATCGAAACCACCCCCGCGAAAATGACCGCTACCGCCAGAAAGCCGGAGCTTACGGTTGCATGACCCTTGAAAACCACGGACAAGCCACACCCAAATGCTGCTGCAATGATCCACCAATAAAGATGGATTGGAAGCGCTGGCCCAATGGCGATCCCAAATATAAACAGAATGGCTAGCGTCAATGCCGGCCGTCGCGGCAGGTAGCCTGAATTAATCTTCCTGATCCTCTCCAATAGCCTGCCGCGCCGCATGGCGGATGTGGAGGATGTAGACGAGCCCCGAAGCGTCATCTATCCGAAATATAACCCGATGTGAGTGGTAAATGTATTGCCGAAGCTCATCGGGGAAATGTTCGCTCTCCCGTGCTAAACCGCAACGGCCCGGCATAGTTTGCAGAGAATTAATGGCTTTGAGAAGCCCTTCATACCAACGAATCGCATATGTCACGGAATCATGCGAGATAAATTCCGCCGCCTGCAGTGCGTGCAATTTTGCAGTAGGCGTAAAAACAATCCGATAATGTTTCACGCCCGATCCTTGATTCCAAGCTTGCGGCGGATTTCAGCAAAGACTTCTTCTGCGGGAATGCCCTCGCCACGACGAGACTCTTCCAGGCTTTTTTTCAAGATGGGTAGCGTCTCCGCTAATTCCGCAGCCTCCAGCAATTCCTGATACCCCGCCGCGCTTTGCACGATGACTTCGGCCTGGCCATTTACAGTTAACACCTCGGGCCGCCCAGTTTTTTTTAGCCGGCGCAGATGTTTTTTGGTGTTGCGCTGAAAATCGCTCAGGGAATGAATTTTATCCAGATCAATCATGATAACCTCCAGCATGAAATTTACTGTTTAAAGCATGATACGATGTTTCTGAATGGAATGCCAGATTAAGCCTCTCTTGCAGGAGCTGGCTTGTCAGAAGTGGTTAAGATTCAGGGGCATCTGCCTAAATGGCATAAAATCACTTTTCGCAAAACTTATTCTGCTTCATATAAATAGTTATCTTATATGCCTTTATGAATAGCGCACCAATCATTAAAATAGGCACAAATTTTGTTCTTAGGGAACCGGATTATGCGTTCTGTAATTGGCGCAAAACAACGAATATAGATTGAACAGTAATGAGGAGCATTAGACATGGCAAAAATCATTGGCATTGACTTAGGAACAACCAACAGCGTGGTCGCGGTCATGGAAGGCGATACGCCGAAGGTGTTGATTAACGCTCAGGGCAGCCGGCTTACGCCGTCAGTCGTGGCGTTTACGGAAAAAGGGGAGAGGCTGGTCGGGCAACCCGCTAAGCATCAGCAGGTCACCAATCCCAAGAATACGATCTTCTCCATTAAGCGTTTCATGGGTCGGCGGCATAAGGAAGTCGGACAGGAAGAGAAGATGGTCCCCTACGAAATCGTCGGCGGTCCCGACGATTACGTGAAGGTAAAAATCCGCGGCAAGGAATATACGCCGGAACAGATTTCGTCTTTCATTCTGGAAGATCTCAAAAAGACGGCCGAAGATTATCTCGGCGAAAAAGTTACCGAAGCGGTCATTACCGTGCCCGCTTACTTTAATGATGCGCAGCGCAAAGCAACCAAGGATGCTGGCGAGATCGCGGGCCTGACAGTGCTTCGCGTGCTGCCGGAACCAACAGCCGCGGCGCTGGCATATGGTCTGGATAAGAAGAAGAACGAAAAGATTTGCGTCTTCGACCTGGGCGGCGGAACGTTTGACGTCTCCGTGCTCGATGTCGGCGACGGCGTCTTCGAAGTGCTCAGCATCAATGGCGACACCCACCTCGGCGGCGACGACTTTGACGAAGTGCTCATCAACTTCATCGCTGATGAATTCAAACGGCAGGAAGGGATCGATCTTCGCAAAGACGCGATGGCCCTCCAGCGACTCAAAGAAGCTGCCGAAAAAGCCAAGATCGAGCTTTCCAGCGCGATGGAAACCACAGTGAACCTGCCGTTCATCACTGCCGACCAATCCGGTCCGCGGCATTTGCAGATGAACATCACGCGGACCAAGTTCGAGCAGCTCATTCAACCACTGGTTGAAAAGTGCCGACATCCCGTGATCAATGCATTAAAAGATGCCAAGCTCGGGCCTGAAGCAATCAACGAAGTGGTCTTGGTCGGCGGATCGACCCGCGTACCAATGGTGCAGCGGCTCGTGAAGGAACTCTTCAACGGCAAAGAGCCCAACCGCAGTGTGAATCCAGACGAAGTGGTGGCTATCGGTGCCGCCATCCAAGGCGGCATCGCCAAGGGTGATGTTAAAGACATTCTGGTGTTGGATGCGACTCCGCTGTCGCTTGGCGTGGAGACGCTGGGGGGCGTGATGACGGCGCTCATCCCGCGCAACACGACGATTCCGACGAGTAAGACTGAAACCTTCAGTACTGCTGCGGATAATCAATCCGCGGTGACCATCAACGTGCTGCAGGGCGAGCGCGAATTCGCTCGGGATAATCGCCTGCTCGGCACGTTCAATCTCGAAGGCATTCCGCCCGCACCGCGTGGCGTGCCGCAGATTGAGGTGATGTTCAATGTGGACGTCAACGGCATCTTGACCGTTTCGGCCAAGGATAAAGGCACCAACAAGGAAGCCAAGATCACCGTGCAAAATTCGGGTGGTCTGTCCAAGGACGAGATCGAAAAGATGAAGCAGGAAGCGGAATCGCATGCCGCCGACGACAAGAAGCGGCGTGAAGTGATCGATTTGAAGAACCAGGGCGAGAGCCTGGTCTATCAGACCGAGAAATCGCTCAAGGAATATGGCGAGAAGGTTGCTGCGGATGTGCGTGGCAATATCGAGAGCTCTTTGAACAATTTGAAGGATGCGCTCAAATCAGAAGATGGCGATCGCATCAAGAAGAGCCTCGAAGCGTTGCAACAGGCTTCGTATAAACTCGGCGAAGCGATGTACGCTAACGCCGCTCCCGGCGGCCAACCGGGTGCACAACCGGGCGGCCCGGGCCCGCAACCTGGCCCCGAAGCCCAGAGCGACCGTGGCGCCACTGCAGGCGGCGAAAAGAAGAAAGATGACGATGTCATTGATGCTGAATATGAAGTAAAAGGCTGATCTGACATCTTAACTTAACTCGCTGTTAAAGCCCCGGATGTACATCCGGGGCTTCTTTTTTTATGGCTTGAGATTTATCTAGTGGAAGATCCGCACGGATGCATTTTTAAAAAACACTAAAGCCCACGGATGGCTATCGGTGGGCTTTTGAGAATAGAAGAAAGCTTGAAAACCTGAAACGCCACTCCATCCCTATTTTGCAATACCCAACAATCGCTATGATTGGCAGCGTGAAGGAAAAACATTTCTACCGGCGATTTCGATGGGTGATGGCTTTGTTCGCACTGGCGGCATTTTCTTGCACGCCGATGCATCGTGAAAAAAAGAAAGCTGAAGTTTCGAGTTGTCCGCCGCCGCTGAATCGCGAATTCCGCGGGGCATGGATCGCCAGCGTGGCCAATATTGATTGGCCGAGCAAGCCGGGATTGCCAGCGGATCAGCAGAAGGCTGAGGCGATTCGCATTCTGGATACGCTGGTGCGATTGCACATGAACGTGGCGATTCTGCAGGTGCGGACGTCGTGCGATGCACTGTATGACTCGAAGCTAGAGCCTTGGGCGTATTACATCACGGGCACACAGGGAAAATCGCCGGGGTATGATCCGCTGGAGTTCTGGGTGGCTGAGGCGCACAAGCGCGGGATTGAGCTGCATGCATGGATTAATCCGTTCCGAGCC
Organism: Tepidisphaeraceae bacterium; assembly: GCA_036490535.1. GTDB lineage: Bacteria > Planctomycetota > Phycisphaerae > Tepidisphaerales > Tepidisphaeraceae > DASXDR01. The sequence goes on from DASXDR010000199.1 coordinate 5,995, forward strand.
AAACAGGCGGAAGCGAAATATACGACCTCAATGGATCATGTTTCGCACACGCACCCGGATTGGATCATTACCTATGCCAATGAAAAAGAATCGATGCTCTGGCTCGATCCGGGGAATCCGGCGGCGACGCAGCATTCGTTTGATGTCGTGATGGATATCGTCAAGCGCTATGACATCGATGGCGTCCACATCGATGATTATTTTTATCCCTACCCGATCAAAGATAAGAATGGCGATACGGTGCCATTTGATGACGGGGCCAGCTACACGAAATACTGGGCGGCGGGTGGAAGATTAAAACTGGATGATTGGCGAAGGCAGAATATCAACAACTTCATTCAGCGACTCTACAAGGGCATTCACGCAGAAAAGAAATGGGTGAAGTTCGGGATTTCGCCGTTTGGCATGTGGCGGCCTGGTAATCCGCCCGGCACTGCCGGGTTTGATGGTTATGCGGAGATTTATTGCGATTCGCGGTTGTGGTGGCGTAAGGGTTGGTGCGATTACATCGTGCCGCAGGTGTATTGGAAGATTAGCGCGATGCATTCGAATTATCTGACGATTCTGGATTGGTGGAAACATGAGAATTGGCATGATCGTGTGCTGGTTGCTGGCATGTACACGGGCCTGCTCGATACCAAGGATGCTGTGACTAAAAAGTCGAGGGATGATGAAGCGCCAAAATGGACGCGCGATGAGATTGGCGATCAGATCGGGGCGGCGCGGGTGCTGAAACTGGACGGGCAGGTTCACTTTCCCGTTCACACGCTGGTAGCGAATGCGCAAAAGATCGACGATCTGCTGGTTGGTGAGAAGAAGCCGGCTGATTATGAAAAGAGCAACGCGGCCCTTTACGAGCAGGGCGCTCTCGTGCCGGCGTCGGCACGATTGGATGATTCGCATCCGTCGGCGCCAACCGCGCACGCGGAAGTGGATCAGGACAAGCATCATCTCCATGTTTCATGGGCTATCGGCGAGGGCGGATCGTGCCCTCCTGCCTGGCAATTTGCGGTGCAGACGCGCAGCGGCAGTGATTGGGCGCTGCACGTTTATCCCGGCAATCAAACGCAGGTTTCAATCTTCGAGCCTAAGTTGAAAATATCTGAAGTGGCTGTTTACGCGGTCGATCGCTGTGGTGTGGCTTCTAAACCAACTATTATCCAAATAGAGAAATAGACGTATGAGTTGTTCGATTCCTGGTCTAAGGCGTATTTCGAATTGTTTATTTGCACGCGAGACAAGCCGGTGCGTTCTCGCCCCGCACCGGGCCGGGGACGGACCGGCTCCACTAGTGGGGTTAGGTTTTGCGCTATTGGGGTTAGTGGTAGCGTCGGGATGCAAGCCGATCGCCGAGGCGAGGCCCGCGCCATCTCCTTCCCTCTCTAATCAGCCGCATCGCCGTACCGATCTGCAAAAACTTTTTGCCGCTCAGCCGTCTCAATCAAAAGCGATTTATGGCTTCCGCATCATTGATGCTGACAGCGGCGTGGAGATTTATTCGCACAATCCCGACTTGCCGGTGATGCCAGCGTCGAACATGAAAGTCTTCACGGCAGCGACGTCTCTCGATGCTTTCGGTCCTGATGATCCGCTGAAAACCACGCTGGCCTATGATGGAAAAAATCTCTGGATCATCGGCGGCGGTGATCCTTCTGTCGGCGATCCGACCATGGCCAAAGCAGCGCATCATCCGCTCACGCAGATTTTTGATCAGTGGGCGGCCGATCTAAAAGCCAAAGGGCTGAGCCATATTCATGGCAATATTTATTATGACGATCGCCTGTTCGATCATCAGCTTACGTCGCCTACCTGGGGGCATTACCTGGGTGAATGGTATTCCGCTCCCGTGACCGCTTTGAATTTCAACGATAATTGCATCGACACCACGCTCTTCCCGACGAAGTCAGGCGAGCCGATGCGGCCCGAGATCATGCCGCCGACCGATGATGTGCAATTGATCAATCACACCCACACCCAGCACAAAAACAATGCGGACGTGCACCGCGATGGCATGCGCAATGTTTACATTCTTACCGGTGGTGGGAATCGAAAGCTTGTTCTAGATCCGAAGCCCGTGATTGACCCTTCGGCATTTTTTGCTGCCGCCATGCGTACCAATTTTTCATCGCACGGCATCACGATTACCGGCTCGAATGAGGCGGCGCCGGCAACGATGCCGCACCTGCAGATCATTGCCGTGCATGAAACACGGCTCGCCGATGCGATTCGCAGAATGGACAAAGACAGCCAGAATTTGTTTGCCGAGGCCTTTTCCAAGCGCGTCGGCCACTGGTATGCCATTCACAATCTGCATCAGAATCTTCCCGGCTCGTGGGAACTCGGCGCGCAGGCTGTCCGCTCATTCCTATCTCGCAACGGGATCGATACGGCCAATTTCCATATGGTGGATGGCTCGGGCCTTTCTTCACAAGATCGCATTACCGCTCGCCAGATGACCGCTCTATTGATGGTCATGCACCATCATTCCGCACGCCAGGCATTTTTTGATTCCCTCCCCATTTCCGGCACCGACGGCACGATCAAGAAGCGTATGAAAAGTGTCACCGGAAAAGTTCACGCCAAAACCGGGTTTATCAACGGCGTGCGCTCGCTATCGGGTTACGTCCAGACCAACTCAGGCCACACGCTGATCTTCAGCATTATTTACAATCACATTCCGGGAAGCGTGAAGCCATACGAAGCCATTCAGGATCGCGTGTGCGAAGCGCTCGTGCAGGAATATTGATTTAATAATTTAACGCGTTCGAAGCTTCGCATGTATATGTGGAACTTCATCGCGTTTTATCCATTCATCGCCACGCGCTTTTCAATTGATATGCGTCCAATTCGTCGAATTGCACGGGTGCCCCTTCAACCGAAACTGATAGAGACTGATTCATCGGATTCAGATTGATCGGCAACGGCACATAGGTCAGTCCGCCACTGGCGAAAACTTCCACCGATGTCCGATCCACATAGATAATCAGATTCTGCTTGCCATTCACCAGCGGTGCGGGAGCGGTGTGATTGTTCACGCTCAATTGCTGCTGGCTTACATCATAAACAACCGACACGCCACGAATATTGAATGCGACCTTCGCGCCTTTTTCAGGCGTGAACTGCGTTCGCAATTCCAACAACTCTGCATTGATTTTCGCGAGGGGATTTGCTGTCTCCGGACCGATACCCTGTGGAGGCACGACAAACGCTCGGTCGCGCAATGATTCGAGCTCCTTCACAGGCGTTCGCGTCAATCGTGGCCCATCTGCGGTGCTGACTAATTTCAGCTCCATTGGCAAACTCATCGACTGATTAAACGGCATGCCCGGCGTGGCGGTCTGCATCCAGCCAATCTGCACGCGCCTACCCTGGGGCTCGCTATTGAATGTCTGCGCTGCATAAAATCCCTCGCCCCACAGCGCGTGCAGCGGTGACGTTTCGGCAGTGAATTGCTTGCCATCAAAATTCCCGACCGCATATTCGCCATTCGCAGAGGTCAAAATCCATTTCATCTGATCCGCTTTTCCATCGAGCGGAATTTCAAAAATATCCGGGCATTCGAAAAGGAAATTGCCGTCGGTTTTGTTGTACGAGCTGGCAAGTTTCCAATCGCGCAAATTGGAAGAAGTGAAAAAATGAATCGTGTGCCCGTGATCTTCAACGTAAACCGCAACGACCCAGCAATGCGCGGCTTCATCCCAGAAGGCGAGCGGGTCACGATTGCCTCCAGAAATATTCTGAATCACTGGATTCTCTGAATATTTCGTGAAATGGCGAGCATCGGTGCTGTATGCGATGCACTGCGTGAAGGGTTCCCCTGCTGCGGTGTACATGAGCACCATGGGCGGATTGGCACTCGTGCCGAATCCGCTGGAATTATTCGCATCCACAACCGCGCTCACGCTCCACATTGGCCCGAGCTGACCCGGATAGAGCGCTTCATCCACCTCGCGCCAGTGCACCAGATCTTTGCTCACCGCATGCCCCCAGAATTTGGGGCCATCGCCCCAACTGAACGGCGAATGCTGAAAAAACAGATGATATTCGCCGCGATAAAAGACCAATCCATTCGGATCATTGATCCAGCCGCGCTGCGCGGAAAAATGAATCTGTGGCCGTAGTGCTTCGTGATATAAATTTTCGCTGCCGGGAATCGTGTCGCTAGCGTAAATTTGATCCAACCCGTGCGATCCTGTCGGCAACTGATCCACGCCAATCGTCAGCGTCTTCCCTGCCCATGGCGTGATATCCAGTGCCCCCCACCAGTCCGGCTTATCATCCGCCAATTCAACGCCAAACCACCGCACGACTTTTCCATCAACGATGACCGTTGTACGTCGCAGCGGCGCCTGATTCCGGACGGGGAAAAGCAGCCAATGATGCTCCGCCGTAATCTCCCTCACTGCCGGTGCTGCTTCCCCACGTGCATAGCTTGAGACATTCGCGATGAGCAACACCGCCGACAACACCATCCATTTATAAATTCGCATATTGTGAAATAGTATAAAGCCTTCTACCCAATATTTAGCGGCGGTGCGCAGCACCGCGCTGAATAGCGCCGCACAACGCGGTCCTGCGGACGCGCCGCTAAATATTGGGCGGAGAATGTTCGGGTTAATTGAATATTCGATCATCGAATTTGATTCGTGATTCCTCATTCGAATTTCGTCGGTCCTGCGTTATAGTCCCAAAGCGATGCCGCTATACACGATTCACACGCACGGCCAACTTCAGCCGCACCTTAGCCAGGAATGGCTTCTCACCAATGGCCAGGGGGCATACGCCTCTTCCACGGTCGTCGGCTGCAACACGCGCAAATACCATGGCCTCCTCGTTGCCGCCACGATGCCCCCCGTGGGGCGCATCATGGCCCTGAACCGTGTTGCGGAAATTATTACTTTCCCCAAGCACGAAGAGCAGCTTTTCGAGCTTTCTTGCAATCAATTTGGCGATCAATTTCATCCCAAGGGCTATCAATATCTTTCCACGTTTGAATCTGGCGATACCATTAAGTGGATTTATGAAATTCACAATGTAAAAGTTGAAAAAGAGCTGCAATTGATCTGGGGCGAAAACCGCATTGCGCTTCGTTACACAATCGATCCCGCGGGCCGCGATTGTGAATTTCGCTTGCTGCCTTTCGTGAGCCTGCGCGATTTCCATTCCGTGCGCAAAGCCGGCGTGCATTTTGATGTCATCCCGGTCGAGAACGGTATCTTTGTCCGCACGGGCGAGCATGGCGTTACGCTCCAATCTTCCGAGGCTGAATTCGTTCTTAGCCAGGATTGGTGGTACGGCCACACCTATGCCATCGAGACCCATCGCGGCCAGGATGACAGTGAAGATCTCTTTTCTCCTGGCGGTTTCGTTCTGAAGACAAATCAGAAAACTACGCTCACGCTTTGGGCCTCCGTGGGCAAATACGCGCCCGTGGATTGGACCACCGCGCTGCATCGCCGCCCCGATCCGTGCCAGCCCAATCGCAGCGTTGTGCACTGTGATACCGAATCACCGACCATTCGCCGCCTGATCCACGCTGCGGGCGATTTTCTGGTGGATCGCAAAAATCCCGATGGCTCGCCGGGACGCACCATCATCGCCGGCTATCCCTGGTTCGCCGACTGGGGCCGCGACACGATGATTTCGATTCCCGGTTTGCTGCTGACCACCGGCCGATTTGATGACGCCAAACAAGTCCTCAAGGTTTTCGCTCACTACACCAGCCAGGGGATGATCCCCAACAAATTTGACGACTACACCAACCAGCCCAGTTACAACACCGTCGACGCCAGCTTGTGGTTCATCCACGCGGTATTCGAATATCTCAAAAAATCCAACGACAACGCCACGTTCGAAGAACACCTTCTCCCCGCCTGCAAGCAGATCATCGAAGGCTATCGCAACGGCACGCGCTACCACATCAAGATGGACGAATCCGATGGCCTGGTCTCACAAGGCGATGAAAATACCCAGCTCACCTGGATGGATGCCCGCTGCGATGGCGTTTCATTTACTCCGCGACAAGGCAAAGCAGTTGAGATCAATGCGCTCTGGTATCACGCTTTGGTTTTGATGAATGAAAAAGAGCTGGCGAAAAAAGTCGCGGAGAATTTCCGCAAGGCATACTGGATCTCCCCCTTCCGCGGCCTGGCGGATGTGGTGAATAATGGCCAGCAGGATAAGAGCATTCGCCCGAATCAGATTTTCGCAGTGAGTTTGCCGAATTCGCCGCTTACTTCCGAACAGCAATCCGCCGTCGTTGAAGTCGTTCGCCGCGAGCTGCTTACGCCGGTTGGCCTGCGCTCGCTGGCGCCCGGCGATCCAAAATTCCACGCCACCTACGGCGGTCCGCAGTGCCAGCGCGATGCCGCCTATCACAATGGCACCATCTGGGCCTGGCTCATCGGCCCATTCCTTCGGGCCTATCTCAACGTCAATCAGAATTCCGCTGCTTCAAAAGATCAGGCGCGTAAATGGCTCACGCCTCTGATCGATCACATGCACACCGCCGGCTGCATTGGCTCCATCAGCGAAATCTTCGAAGCCACTCCCCCCTACCGCGACGAAGGCTGTTTCGCCCAAGCCTGGAGCGTCGCTGAGGTCCTCCGCCTCGCCGCTGAATTGGATATGTAAACTTACTTCTCTTCCAAAGTCCGCGGATAGCGATCCGTGGGCTTTCGATTGCGCTCCAGCCCCGAAAAAAGCGATGGCCCCGCGACATATCCGTCGGGGGCCACCGCTATAGGAGGTAGATCGTAACGTGCTGATGCTTATGCCTGTTTGCGGCGGCGTATGCCGAGAAGCGGAATCGCAAGCAATGCCATGGTCGCAGGCTCGGGGACGCTGGAAATATTGACGCCGTTTGATTCAGCAGCGCCCAGCATGAGTAGCGAAAGGTCATCGCCATTGACCTTGCCATCATAGTTCAAATCGCCTTCGGCCCAGTCGGCATTGGTGCTACCGAGGTGCGCGTCCAGCACGCCGAGGTCGGCGCTGGTGACTACGCCATCCAGGTCCAGATCGCCAAGCCAGGTGTATTTGAAGACCAGCTCATTGCCGGTAGCAATAGTGCTAGTAGTATCAACGCTGCCATCAGCGTATCCAACCGCAGTGCCAGGGGTCGTGCCAGCGGAGTTGATAATCTCACCTGCAGCCATATCCGCACGGATCGCCGCGGCCGGATCGTTGCCGGAGGTATAAGTCAGCGTCAACGTATTGGCGTCGATATCGATCGTGCCGCCGTTGAGCATTAACCCTGCGCTAGCGTAAGTTTGGTTGCCAGCACCCGGGCGAAGCTGCATGTCGCCGCCAGCGCCGACATTGATCGTGCCGTTGTTGGTGATTTGTGGGACGCTTTCGAAGTCGTTGATATTGAGAGTTCCGTTATTGGTGATGGAGCTTGTTTGCGAGAGCGTGTTGCCACCGACGATGGTTTGAACCACATTGTTGGCATCGGTGTACTGATGCGACGTCGCGGAGAGGGTGAGAGTGGCCCCGGTGTTAATCGTGGTCGAGCCAGTGTAGCTCGCGGGGACTGGGTTATTGGTATTTTGGCTTGATCCGTTGATGGTGAGAGAACCGCTAGCCACCACTAATGACATAGCTCCACCGCTAGAGCCTCTTATTACACCGTAAAAGGTGCTGGGGTTGGAGGGGTCACCTGCATAAGTGAGGGTATTGCTGCCGCTGGTATTGATAATCTGTCCGATTGCGCCGGTGCCGGCAGTGGTTACTCCGGTAGTGGTGGAAATAGAGGAAACGGTGATATCGTTGCCATCTACATCCAGCGTCGGATCGGGAACATCGCTGGCGTTAAAGGTCAGCGCTGAATTGGCTGGCAATGCAGTGGAGGATTCCAGTTGTATCAGACCGCTGTTGAGGATGGTTCCGCCGGTATAGGTATTGGTACCGAGAAGCACGAGCATGCTGCCGTTGCCTCCGCCGGGGTTGGTGCTGCTTAGTGCGCCAGGTCCGCTGATATCATTAGCGAAGTACAGGATGTCGCCGTTGTTAGCAATCGAAACATCCGTTTTAGACGTCAACACGAACGGGACTGCGATGATATGAGCCCCTCCAAAGTCTGTGATCGTCGCATCGCCTGATGTATTGCTGAAGGTAACTGGATCGTTGTTAGAATCTGGCTCCAGGGTATAAACAGAAGTAGTGGGTGTGTTAAAGCTCATCGAGCCCACGGTGAAGGGACCGTCCACGGTCACATTCCCGCCCGCTGCATTAGTAAAGTTCGCGGCTGCGCCCGGAGCGTTGGGCACGGAGCCGTTAGACCAGTTGACACTCGTGCTCCAGCTCCCACCGCTGGAGGAAATCCAATTGCCAGGCACCGAGGGGGCGACGACGGTGACGTATTCAGTGGGCGTATCGGCGAAGGTGAACGACGTAGCGGTGAGGTAATAGGGATTGTTTCCCGTTTTTACACTGGGGGTACCAACAGCCAATCCAGGCAGGAATTGATTGGATGGCCCGCTATCACTCCCGCCGTTGATATCCGCCATGATCTTGATTTGGCCGGTAGGATTGCCGAGCAAAGACAGAGGGATGCCGAATTCGATGCCGGTGGTGACTGCGTCGGCTGCGGTCTGATCAGCCGCCGCGCCAATAACCGTGCTGCCATCCTGTGCAGTGGTATTGCCAACGACACCACCGATATTGGTGTTGTTAACGCCCACTTGAACAGTATCGAGCGTGGCTGAACCGATTCCCTTGGTCAACGGATCGGCACCGATATAGTTGGCAGGAAGATTGTTATAGAGCGAATAGGTGTTGGTATAAAAGGTGCCCTGATAATCATTGGCATCAATTTCATAAGTAGGATTGAAGCCGGAGCTGAAGATCGAGCCATTCATGGAAGGGAGATGTCCTCCGTTGCCACTGGCAGCATTGAGCGGGTTTGAGCCACCGCGGCCGTCATCGATAAAGAGATTCAGCAGGTTGCCGTTATTCTGAATATCCCCCGTCAGCATGATATAGAGGGTGTTGTTCTGCACAGTGCTGTAGATAGCATCAAGCTCGGAACCAGTGGAATCATCGACACTGGGCGTCGTGTTATCGCCATAGCTGGAATTGATGGTTTGCGTCGCCAGGGGCGTGCCGTAGGCTGCATCCAGCGTTCCATCGACAACGATCTGCGCGCTGGCTCGCGATTGGCCAAAGCCAACTGCCGCACAAGCGCCAAACAACACTGTTAAAATTCGCCGATTGCTCATGTGCTCCTCCGAATTCGAATTGCTGCGGTAATAGTTTAACCGCTTAACCGGACTTTGGCAAAAAGAAACCCTTTTCCGCCAAAATAGTGTATTTAAGCGTAACAATATGCCAAGGGAATTGTCAATGGGAATTTTAATTATGCGAAAATTTGCTGGAATTGTGGCATGGCTCACTTTTGTCTTGACGGTATGGCAGCAGCGTGCACACAATAGGATACTCAGCTCTGAGGGAAATCCAAATCAGGAGGACATCTCGTGAAAGTAACTACAGGCTACGCGTTGGTTTTGGCCACACTGCTCGCGGCGATTTCGCCGGTGCGGGCTGGCTATCCGATCAGCAAAATTGCGGATACGAATACGCCAATTCCGGGCGGGACGGGAGATTTTACGAGCTTTGATCTTCCCGTGGCAGACCACGCTTATGGCGCAAATCAAATCGCTGCGTTTATTGGTAATGGATCCGGCGGGTCCAGCGGTATCTATACAGGAACCGCAGCAGGCCTCAGCACGCAAGCGGCCACGGGGGAAGCCGCGCCGGGCGGAGGAAACTTCACTGGCTTTTCCAGTCTGACTGTGGGCTTGGCTCAGGTTACGTTTATCGCCGACACAAGCGATGGGGACCAAGGCGTATATGAATCAAATTATTATCCGCCCTCGGTACCCATGGGAATGCAACTTGTCGCGCGGACGGGGAGCAGCCCCGCTACAGGAACAACCTTCGGGACTTTTTATTCCGTTGCCGGCGGGACTGCGGACGGCACGAATCCGCTTGGAAATCCGATTTTTTCCAGCGGCGTGATTAATTCCAGCGCGGGCGTTTACTACTTCGGCGGTACGCAGACCTCGAATTTCACCTTCACTCAAGAAGCCTCTCCTGCAAATTATTCTTCCCTGGGAAGTCCGTCGTATGTCGCCAGCGCTGGTGGCAATATTCCGTACAACGATCAGGTGCAGGCGATTAATGCGTCGGTGAACGGAGTTGATGGAATTTACTATAGCATGGTGTGGGGCGCAGTGAATTCGACGTTTTCCAAAATCGCAGATACGAATACTACCTCACTGCGCACATTCGTCAGCTTTGGCCAACCTGCTGCAGGTCCCAACGCGATTTCCTTTCCGGCAACTTACCAGTCGGGCGCCTCGACTGCACAGGGAATCTTTGTTTATGCTGATTTCCAGGCGGCATATCCTGAGTATCTCCCTGTGGCCCTGTCGCAACTCGTGGGCAGCGGCGATCTCGCGCCAGGTTCGGGTGGAGCGCATTTCAGCACTTTTCAGGTGGCAGCTAACAAGATGTTCCTCGCCACGCTCGACAATGGGGTTGAGGGAATTTATGCCTGGAACGATGCAGTCGATTACCAGACGAACGGCCTTACATTTCAGGTCGAGCCCGTGATTGATACGACTGATCTTCTCGATGGGAAGACCATCGCCAGTTTCGGTCTATCTCCCGAAGGCGGAAATCTCGTAGGGAACGGCGTCTTTGAGGTGAATTTTACCGATGGCTCGTCCGGGATTTATTCTTTTGACGTGCCAGAGCCGGCCTGCGTGGCCATGATTGCTCTACCCGCTTTCTTATTACGTCGTTGTAGACACCATCTCAGTAAATAGGCGGGATGAACTCACCCCTTCAACCCTGTCATCGCGATCGAATCGACAAAATATTTCTGGCACGCGAAGAACAGGATCACGCACGGCAGCAGGCAGACCACGCTGGCGGCCATCATCAATTGGGCGTCGGTGAAGCCGTACTGGCCTTTGAATGCGTTGAGCGCCAGGGCGATGGTGCGCTTGGTTGGAGAATTCAAATAGATCAGCGGATTGAGGAAATCGTTCCAGGTGCCCATGAAGGTGTAGATGGCAACGATGGCAATGACTGGCCCGGAGAGCGGGAGCATGAGCTGCCAGTAGATTCGCCAGTTGCTCGCGCCGTCCATGCGGGCCGCTTCGATCAGATCTTCGGGGATTTGCGAGAAAAACTGGCGGAACATGAAAACAAAAAACGGGCTGGCCAGCCACGAGGGGATAATCAATGGCCAGAAGGTGTCGATCATGTGCAGATAGCGGAAAAGAATAAACACTGGGATCATGGTAACCTGCGTGGGGAGCATCATGGTTGAGAGCATGAGCATGAAGAGGATCGATCGGCCACGAAATTGAAAGCGGGCAAAGCCGAAGCCGACGAGGGAGCAGGAAATAATCTGCCCGAAAACGCAGAGCGTGGTGATGACAATGGTATTAGCCAGCGCGGGCCAGAAATCCATTTTGTCGGGAGCAAGCGAGCGCGGGTAGTTATGCCACTGGATATCGCTCCAGGAATGCGGGAGCGAGACGAAATTGCCAGCCTCGACATCAGCCTGGGTCTTGAGCGAGCCATTAACGATGAAATAAAACGGGATCATGAACAGCACCGCGCCCAGGACCAGCACGGCGTAAGTCAACATTTTCTGCCCCGGCGTCATCGACTGGCCGGTGCGATATTTTTGTTTGGTCCATGTCGTGGCAGCACCCGCAGCGGCGATCGAAGACGCGGGCTGCGCAAGTGTGTCGCTCGGCTCGATGGGATTCACTGTGGTCATGAACTAACCAATCCGAAGAGAACGCGAAGGCGCGAGGGCGCGAAGAAGAACGCGAAGTAAAATCCCCAATGAAATTCTTCGCGGTATTTTTTCGCGATTTCGCGACTTGGCGTTCTCTTCACGTTTTTAATCCTTCGTAATAAACCAATCCTCTCGATCCTCTGAACAGTACCAGCGTCAGCACCAGGCAGATCGCAAACAGCACCCAGGCCATGGCGCTAGCGTAGCCCATATTGTGGAACTCGAATGCCTGGTGATACAGATAATAAACGTAAAAAAGTGTTGAATTATCAGGGCCGGCGCCGGTCATCATGAAGGCTTGGGTGAAGACCTGAAAGGAGCCGATGATTGCCATGATAACGTTGTAAAAAATCAGAGGAGAAAGCATAGGAAGCGTGATAGTCCAGAACTTTCGCATCGGGCCGGCGCCGTCGACGGTGGCGGCTTCGTATAAGGAAGCGGGGATGCCTTTCAGGCCGGCGAGGTAAATGATCATGCCACCGCCCACACCCCACAGGCTCATGATGACATAGCCTGGGATGCCCCAGGTTTTGATGTCGCTGCCGAACCAGTTCGGGGGTGTCGTGTGGAACAGCCGGGCGAACGGCCAAACGATTTTGTTAAACACGCCGTAATCGTTATCGAAAACCTGCAGCCAGATCAGCGCCAGCACCGCACCGCTTACCACGGAAGGGACAAAATAGATCGTGCGGAAGATCGCGATACCGCGCAGGCGCGCGTTCATCAGCATGGCGACCAGCAGAGCGCCGATCTGCCCGACTGGCACTGCCAGCAGCACGTAGTAACTGGTTACCTCCAGCGCTTTATAAAACGCGGGATCGTGCGTAAACAACTGCTTGAAATTCGCAGCGCCTACGCCGCGCGCCAGATCCAGGCTGTTCATGCCGGTCCACTGCGTGAAGGCGAGAATCAGCGACAAGATCATTGGCCCCAGCGTCAGAACCAGAAATCCAATCAGCCAGGGCGAGATAAATGAAACCCCCGCGCGCTCCTGGGCCTGATCCAGCAAGCCCAACTTTTCCCGCCGCACCATCAGCAGCATCAGGCCCGCTGAGACAACCAACAAACCGCCAACCGCGCACAGCACGAGTTTCCATGGAAACAACTTCCACTGATGCCGCCGCACCGGCGCATCGAGCACCTCGAGCCAAAGCTGGCGAACCTGTCGCGCTGCCTGCAGCGGCGTCTCCAATCCCAGTTGCAGCGCGTTGCCAGTCGTCTCTTCGAGAATATCTTTCCACTCCGCTTCAACGGGCGTCTGGCCAAGGCGAGCATAATTGAGCGAATCCAGAAACAGCTGCGAATTATGTTTCTGAATTCCTGGCGGGGACAGAAAATCAGGTGAATTTGCCACGGATTTTAAAGGCGGTACTGCTAATCCCAACCGCGACTGCATCGCTGCGCCATCAGGCCCGCAGAGAAATTTCATCAGGTCATAAGCTTGAGCCTTGTGCTCTGATCCTGAAGCCATCGCCCAGATGGTGTAGGCGAGCAGGGTGACCTGGTCGGCTTTGGTTTTGTAGGGAATAGGCACGACATCCCAATGGAATTTGACGCCTTCCTTATAGGTGGGGACCTTCCAGCGACCAACGGGGCCGTCGCAGCCCACGTTGCCATTGATGAACTGCTCGCCGGCCATCATCGCCCCATCGCGCACCGCGCCGCTGGCGTTATAAATGGTTTTGTCGATCAGCCGGGTGCGCACGATCATCTGCATCGCTTCGAGCGCCTGGGGACTATCCAAGGTGACATCGCGGAAGCTTTTACCAAAAACATCGCCGCCATAGGTCCAGATGATTTGCCGGATGGTATCGTCCCAGAGTTCGAAGACACCGCCGTAGATTTTCCGCCCTTCATAGCCGGGCGTACCGGTAAGGGCGGTGATTTTTTTCATGTCCGCTTCGAACTGATCCCAGGTCCAGCCGTTGTAGGGAACCGGCACACCGGCGGCTTTAAACAAATCCAGATTCACGTAAAAGAGCAGCGGCGTCCAATCCTTGGGTAAGCCATACAAAGCTCCGGTGCCAATCCTGCTCGTACTCACGTCATAGCGACATCCCTGCACGAGGATCGGATAATAATCCGCCAGCGGATGCTCGCCTTTTTTCTCGTCGGCTTTGATGTATGCATCGATCGGCTGGGCCAATTTCAGCTGCGCGACTTCAGGCAACACGGCTGGCGGCAGATAAAATAAATCGGGCGGCGTGCCGGCGGCCATCATGGTTTTGAGTTTCGAGCGCTCATCGGTCGCCTGAATATCGACAATGCGTACCTGCGGATGATCGGCCATGTAACGGTCGCAGAGGGCGGTAACGATCTGGCATTCGGCGGGATCCCCCCAGTGCAAAATCGTTAGGGTGATTGGCCGGGCTGTGTCATTCTTATATTGCAACACCGCCCGCCGGCCAACGTCGTAGAAAGACCAGAGCACAATTGCTAAAGCAGCGATGCCGAGGACAGAGCGGATGATGCGGGCGAGGTTCATGAGTTAATCAGCTGGCACTAATATCGCGGAAGAATACGGCTTTAGCTCCCACGTGAGATGCTCGACGCCGGCGTTTGATCCAATATCGCCCGTCCTGCGATGAGTCAGCGCATCTTCGTAGATAGTGGGGAAAACATCGAACTGCGCGGTTTGCGATTTTGCCGAGCGATTGATCACAATATAGATTTTCTCATCACCCAGATCACGGGCATAAACAAACATACCATTGACATCATCCATTAAAACCGGGCGATAGAATCCGAGACGCAATGCAGGATGCGAATTGCGAATCGCAATCAATCTTTGATACCAATCAAAAAGGTCCTGATTGAATTTCACCTGCGGATCGTCATACGGCTCCAAATCTTTCCACACCATCGGCTGGCGATTCGACGGATCATCTGCCGACCACATGCCGACTTCGTCACCGTAATAAATCATCGGAGCACCGAGGAAAGTGAATTGCGTGACCAGGGCTTGTTTCATGCGAGCCATCTGCGTCGCGTCCGGCTTGGCGATGCTGTAACGATCACCACCAGGTTCCTGCAATCGGCTGGCTTCTTTGAAACCCAAATCCGAATTCACAATCATCGACGCAAAGCGATCCGTGTCGTGTGAATCCAGAAGATTCATTTGATCGAGCGAAACTTGCAGTGGATAGGCATAGATCATTTCATTCAGGCGAGCGTTAAACGTGCTGGGAGAAATGGCTTTTTTCTGTCGCACGTAAAAATCCTGCATGGCGACGGCGAAGCGGTAGTTCATCACCGCATCGAACTCGTTCCCCTGCAACCATGGCTGAGCCCAGGTCCAGATTTCGCCGCTGATATAGCAATCGGGTTTGAGAGCTTTGAGCTCGCGGCGGAATTCCTGCCAGAAGGGATGGGGGACATCGTTGGCGACATCGAGGCGAAAGCCGTCTACACCGCGAGAAGGATCGCCGTCGGGAGCGAGCCAACGCTTGGCGATGGCCAGCACGTGCTCGCGCGGGCCATGCACTAATCCGAGCACTGGGTCTTTCTTCAAGATCGGCAGCGCCCCGTCACTACTTGGCCCATCGCGATCCCAGGCGATGTATTTGATCGGCTGATGCCAATCGCGGATATCAAACCATCCCGCGTATTTACTATGTTTGCCATTTTTCAGGACATCGCGAAATGCCCAGAAATCCCGGCCGACGTGGTTGAAGACACCATCGAGGATGACATGAAATCCCATCGCGTGGGCTTTGGCGACAAAATCGAGAAAGAGCTTGTCGGTTTTGGTCCATTGCCAGGTGGCGGGATCGTCAGTTTCGCCGTGGAGCTGTTCGATATCGCCAGCGAATCCGAAATGCTCATCAATGTGGCGATAATCGCTGGTGTCATATTTATGCAGCGAGTCGGCTTCGAACATGGGGTTGAGATAAATCGCGGTGATGCCGAGGGATTTGAGATAGGGAAGCGCCCAGATCAGGCCCTGCACATCACCGCCGTAGCGACGCTGCCAGACATTGCCGGCGCCGTGATAGAAGTTCTCTTCACCGGGAACCTCACCGGGCAATGTGCTATACCATTTACTCTGCCATCGCTTGGTATTGGGCGGATCGTTCGCAGGATCGCCATTGCGGAAGCGCTCGGGGAAAATCTGGTACCACACGGCGTTTTTGGCCCAATCGGGTGTTTCAAACGCCGGGGTCATGTTTACATGAAACGCGTCGGAGCCCCGCATGTACTTGCGAGGCTTCAAGCCGTCCACTGTTTCATTCATCACACTCGCGCCATCATGCAATTCCAAAACATAATTCAACGAATGTGCGTTGGTCTCAGCAAAGCAGGCCCAGGTATCCAATCCCATCGTGGTGGAAATTTTGTACATGGGCTGCTGCGATTCTTTAGGTCCATCCCACGTTCGCAGCGTCACTGAATCCACATTGTTGGCCATGGTGCGCAGGCGCAATCGCAATAGATGTGGTGTTGCGACATTCACATCGGACGTATCGTGAGGATCATGAATCACGAACTTGGCGTCGATGGTTCCCGAGGGCGGCGTCGGTTCATGCCGTGCGTCGGGACCGACCATCACGGCAGAATTGTGATGCTCATCGGCGGAGTCTTCGAGTTCTTTATCGCTATTGGGATCGCCTATCCAGCGATCGTGGTTGATGACTAATTTATATTGATAAATGCCATCCGGCAGCGACAGGGTTGCGGTAAACGAGCCATCCGCCCGAGGCGACATCGGGTTGGCAGTGTCGGACCAGTTATTAAAGGTGCCGGCTATATCCACGCTGCGCGGATGATCGCTCGGGTGATAGACAAAGGTATGCGGTGAATTAGCAAATAAACCCGCCGCCGCGCCAAACAGCGCGGCGAGAAAAATCAGACGTCTCATTCAGCTCACTCCGCAGAATTGTTAGTGGTTAGTGGTTGGTTGATAGTTGTCTTGTATTTCGACAACTAGCTACTAACCACTGACGACTGGCTATTTCGTTATGTAGGGGCGGCTTCAGCCACCCGCCGAAAAAAGATGGGCGGCTGAAGCCGCCCCTACAACTGACTATTTATTCTTCGCCATCGCGGTTGAATTGCGTAACACCAGATGCGTCGGCAAGGTTTCGACGACGCGCTCACTTCGGCCATGAATTCGCTCGACCAATCGCTCGCATGCATTAGCACCCACCTGGTACAGAGGCAGATGCACAGTCGTCAGGGCGGGCGTAATAAAAGCGGTGTGCCGCAGGTCATCAAACCCCAGCACGGAAATATCGTCAGGGACTTTCATGCCCGCGCCAGCGAGATAATGCAGCGCTCCGACGGCCATCTTATCGTTGCAGGCCAGGAGCGCCGTGATGTCGGGGTGCCGAGCCAGGAGCAATTCCGTCGCCGTTGCGCCGCCGCTCTCGGTGAATTGGCCATCCTCGGTCCAGGTTCCATCCACATTTTGCCCGGCCTCACGAAGACGAGCCATGTAAACATCCATGACATCGCGGCAGGT
Organism: Tepidisphaeraceae bacterium; assembly: GCA_036490535.1. Lineage (GTDB taxonomy): Bacteria > Planctomycetota > Phycisphaerae > Tepidisphaerales > Tepidisphaeraceae > DASXDR01. The sequence goes on from DASXDR010000199.1 coordinate 23,277, forward strand.
TTGAATTTCTGATGCAGCGCAGATCAGCCCGATTTTTTTATGTCCAAGCTGCAGCAGATAACTCATCGCCTGCTCGGCCCCGCCGCGGTAATCGCAGACCACATGATCCAGCTTCCACTTGGGAAAATAGTTGTCCGCCATCACGCACGGATATTTGTTCTCCGAAAAATCAGACAGGAAATGATGCCGATCGTTCAGCCCCATGCAGATCAGGCCATCGACATAGCGCCGCTCAAAAATATCGATGTGTTTTTTCTCTTTGATAAATTCCGGCTTGGCCTGCTCGATCATTACCTTATAGCCAAGCTTCCCCGCGCGATCGCAGATGCCGGAAATCAGCTCCCCGAAATAAGCGTCCGCAAATGTATGCCGCAGCGCCGGCAGCATCAGCGCCAATACCTGCGTGTATCGACCGGAAAGGCTTTGCGCCAGCCGGTTCGGCCGATATCCCAGCCGATCAATCAGCCGCTGCACCTTGATATGCGTTGCCCGGCTGATGCGCGGGTTATCATTGATGACCATGGAAACCGTGGCTACCGACACATTGGCCAGCTTGGCCACATCGCGCAGGCTAACCGGCTTTCCCTCGCGGCTTCGCCGAGCACTAACCGATTTTCCCGAAACTGTTTGCGTCGTTTCCATAAGCCCTCAGGAAGTGAACTCTATTTAAACAGTTTACCAATGTGATGAACGCTGTCAAATAAATTTATCTCACACAATACAGAATTTAATTGACAGGGTCGGACTCATGGGTTATTTTTGGTTTAGGCGTAGGCACGTCAAAACGGTTAACTACATTTGAGGAGGATTGAAACATGCGGAAAGCAATTTATGCATTAGCAGCTGCGTCGGCTCTGACAATCAGTATGTCAGCCCGCGCGGCAATCACCATCGATGGCTCGCTGGACAGCGACTACGGCAGCGCGCTGACCACCAACGTCAACCCCACCGGCTTCGGCGACAGTAACTATACCGCCGGCCCGGATACCCCCGATGCCAACGGCTCAGAAACTGATGCCGCTTACGGCGTGGTTCAGGGCGGAAATCTTAATATCTTCCTGGCGGGCAATGCGGAGAACAACGGCAACCGCTGGAATATCTTTGTAGCTGATGGTCGCGCCGGCCAAAGCGTACTCAATCTATCAAGCGGCGGATCAATGAACGCCATGAATGGCTCAACCTTCAGCCCGGGCTTCCTGGCCACCTACGCTCTGGATTTAAACGACTATCAGGGCGCTGCTTATTGCGAGGAATACACACTGGCCGCCCCCGCCACTCTCAATGGCGGCTACACCGGAAGTTTCGCTGTTCCTTCGGGAATCGGCACGGGCACCGGCGGCACGACTGCAACCTTAGGCCTCAATAACAGTAATACAGGCGGCGTCACCGGCAGCACTGGATCCACCGCTGCTTCGCTGGCGGTTACCACCGGGTTGGAAGTCTCCATTCCGCTTTCTTCACTGGGTAACTCCACGGGCCCGTTCCTAGTGCTCGCGGATATCAACGGCGGTGGCGATGGATACCTGTCCAACCAGTTCCTCCCCGGACTGCCTTCGGGTACTGGCAATGTCGGCGGCGGTGGAGCTTTTTCCGGTGCATCTGGTGGCGCATTTAACTTCGCCAATACGGCCGGCGAATATTTCGTAGTCGCTGCTCCTGAGCCTGCGAGCATGGGATTGATCCTGGGAGCGACCGCATTGCTCGCCAGCCGTCGCCGCTCCGCTTAATCAGCGATGCACATTTAAAACAATTGGGAGGGGCTACCGCGGATAAGCGATGCCCCTCCCTTTAATATCTCTCAGGGATCCAGAGGCGGCCGCGGGAGGGCGGCCGATAATTTGATTATACGGTTGAACCGGTTTAACGCTTTTGTATCAGGCGGATTCCAACGTGCCCGAATCATTCGATCCCACTCGTTATTTCAAATTGATTCGTTTAGCCGCCGCGTTTGCGCGGCGCGTTCGACTATCCCACGCCCTTAACTCATGCGAGAAACTTTTCCATTCCCTCCCCTTGTACTCAGGAGGAGGATTAGGGTGGGGGTTCTTCTTCAGCGTTCAGCGTTCGGAATTCAGCGTTCAACTCCAACCCCCTCCCTACCCCTCCCCCGGAGTACCAGGAGAGGGGAAGAGAGGCAGATTTTTTAAACAGCACAGACGTTCGCTCGCATTCTTTTTCCTCACAGTTTCGCCGCTCTGGGCCTTCGCATACGACATCTCCCCCCCTGCCATCCTCCAGGATTTCGAAAGCAGCTACACCGCCATCTCCAATAAAATGCCGGACATCTTCGAGTCTGGCTATGGCAATGTTTATCTCCCTCCGCCTGGGATTACCCTCAACGGCGAAAGCGTCGGCTACGACGTCTACGACCGCTTCAACCTTGGGTCGCCCGGTGAAACCACTCTCTACGGAACGCAAAGCCAATTCGAAAAAGTAGTTCAGGGCATCCACACCTGGGGCGGCGATGCCACGGTCGATCTGCTCTGGACCTGGACCAATGGCATCAACCATTCCAATAATTCCAACTTCAGCGAATTCCCCGGCCTGACCACCGTGCTGCAAACCACTAATCCCTCCGGGCCGGGCTACAACACCCTCGGCTATAACTCCACTACCGGAGACTTTTATCCCACCAGCGATTCCAATCAGGATGAAGAAGCCCTGGCGGGTTTGCAACACAACGATCCCGCTTCGAATTATTTCCTCATCCGACAACCCACCACCGCGGGCAACCCGCAAAACATCCCCGAAGGCACTGGCGTCTGGCTCGGCAGCACGGTCGCCAATATCCCCACGTCAAGCAATGCCCAGTATTACCCCGATCCCAACAATGTCCGCTACGAGACATTCAACGGAAGCACGGTTGCAGTATCGAACTTCGATCCCGGCAACCCTGGCGCCGGCGTCGCGACCGCCGAAAATCTCACCGGCTATCTCATGCGCTACACGCAATGGATGACCCAGGTCATGGGTGTCGACGGCTTCCGCTACGACGGCGGCAACAATACCTACCCGTGGGTGATGAATTACCTCGACCTGGCCACCTACGAAATGTCCGACCGCAAACTTCTCGACGGCTCGACCCCCAATGTCTTTACCTTCTCCGAAGTCTACACGAGCAACATCTCCACGATTGAGCAATACATTTCCAAAACCGCTTTGACCAATCCCGCTGGCACGGTCGGCGGTGATCGCGATGCGCTCGACTTTCCGCTTTATTTCGCCATGACGTCGAACCTCAGCGGCAACGGCGCTTTCGGTTCGGGCCAGAACAACTGGTACAACGTCGTGAACGCCGGCCTCGATTATGCCGACGATGGAAAACTCAATGGCAGCCAGGGTGTGAAATTCGTCAGCGACCAGGATGTTCCCGCTCCAGTGCTTTCCAACATCGCCTACGCCTATACCTTGATGATGCCGGGCAACGCAACCGTCTATTACAACGGCGAAAATTTCAGCAATGAAAGCTCCAATTCCAGCGGCGGTGAATTTCCCCAGGGCGGCGCCTCCGATAGTTTCGACGGCGCACTCACCGCGCTGGGCGGTCCCTACGCCAGCCAGACTGGCAACTACAATCTCAACCCACTTGGCGGCGGCGCGACTACTCCCAACGGCAACATCGCTTCGCTGGTCGATCTCCGCAACCGCTTCGGGCGCGGGGACTATCGTGAAGACTGGATCGAGCAAAACGTCTACGCCTTTGAGCGCGAAGGTTCGTGCATCGTCCTGCTTTCCAATGCGACTTCGGCCACCAGTGATGGAAAAAGCGATTACGACAGCCGCACGTTCGATACCACCTTCCCCGTCGGCACGGTGCTCGAAGAATACACGGGCAACGCAACCAGCACGTTCGCCGACCCGCAGCAGAATATTCCGGAATTCGTCCAAGTGGTTGCGGACACTGGCAAAACTTCCGCTACGGGCGCCCAAGTCACCGTGCGCGTGCCGCGCAATGTCCAGTACAATTCCTCGACCAGTTCTTCTTACAACACCGGCGATGGCTATCTCGTTTATGGCTTGCCGACTCCTACGGGTTCGCTCAAGCTCACCAACGTCGCGAGCACTCTGGGCGGGCAAACCTTCAGCACCAGCGCATCCAATGCTGGATATCTCAATGGCACGGAAACTTTCTCGACCATCAGTGTGATTAAGACTGCGACGTTTCAATTGCAGCTCACCACGAGCGCCGCCTATTTCGATGTCAGCGCCGCCTTGCCGAACTATTACGATCAGGACGCCGACGGCGACAAAGCGCAATTCACGATCGACGGCGGCGCGCTCACCGTCGGCCCTGATGGCACCGTCTCGACCACTCCTGGCTCCAACGGCGAAACCACCACGCCCGGCGATGTCTCGTATGGCTATCAGCCTTTCGCCACCAGCAACCCCGGGTACTACTCCAGCGACGGCAATGGATCGTATTCTCAAACCATCAACACTTCGCAACTCGGCCAGGGCTATCACTACATCGAAGTGATGGCCTTCCGCCACAACTCTGACGCCTCAGCCCCGCCGGTTTACAGCGATTGGTACGAAACCGTTTATGTCGATACCGACCCGGCCAATTCCACGGTGCTGAGTTTCAACCCTGCTTCTTCCACTACGAACCGCACGCTCGCTGTCGAATCTGTCGATGGCTTGGCGAATAACATTCATGTCTTGCTCGATCTGCCCTTCGGCCTAACCGATTCCCAAGTTCTCGCCGATGTAAGCTCGAGCAACCAACCCACCGCGGGCGATGTCAATCAATGGAGCGAATCTGAAACCAGCGTCTCCAGCGGCAATCACACGGTGACGCTGGTCAGCTACAAACCCGACGGCAGTTATTCCATCCAGCGCTTCAGCAGCTCGCAGTTGCCGTTCCTCTCCACCACAACCGCGCTGGGTGCGGGGCTGGGCGATTTGGACAATAACTTCGTTTTCAATTCCGTCGATATCATTACTTTCCAAACCGTTCTGACCAGCAACAACACACGCTTCAATCCCGCGGCAGACATCAACGGCGATGGGTATGTCGATCTTTCCGACGCATTTTTGCTCGGCCCCGTGCTTGTCTCGCATAACGCCAGTTCTGCGACGATGACTTCCTACAACAACATGCTGAATAACAGCTATGTCACCACCGGCACCTATACCGTGAGCGGTGCCAACACGATTCTGCAGGACACCGCTGGCACAACCAATCTCAACGCCGGTGCATCGCTTGTTGCTACGTACATTCACGGCAATACTTTGAGCCTCGCTGCTGGTACCACTGTCAAAATCCAACCCAATGGCACCAGTGCCGCCACGAGCAAAATTGCATCTCTCTCCCTGGCCGGCTCGATGGGCAATTGGCAATCGCAAATCGATTTAACCAATAACGATCTGATCATCGACTATGCCGGCAATAGCGACCCATTAACAACTGTGCAGAACATGCTCGCTCAAGGTTACGACAGTGGGAAATGGGACGGCTTAGGGATCATGAGTTCCATGGCTGGAACCAACACGCCATTGATCACGCTTGGCTACGCTGATACTGCCAGCTTCTCCCTGGCTTCGCTGGGTGGCCAAGCCTTGGATTCCACATCCATCGTCATCAAATACACCTATGTCGGAGATGCGAATCTGGATGGGAAAGTAGATGCCAGCGATCTGGCCCTGATGTCTTCGAGCGGGACGACGTGGACCCAGGGGGATTTTAATTACGACGGGAAGGTCAACGCCGACGACTATGCGCTGTTTGCTCTGGGTGCAGCCAAGCAGGGAGTTCCGTTGACGCAGGTTCCCGAGCCTGTTTCAGGGTTTTTCCTGGTGTTTCTGGGTCTTGCCTGGGGCCGCAGACGTTGAAAAAATTTCAGCGCGGTGCTGCGCACCGCCGCTAAATATTGCGCGGGGAATGTTTGGCGCACAGCATCACTTTCTAGACATTTACCATTTCAAACGTTCAATGGCCTGCGGTATTGCATGAATCACATCGCGGGCCAAGGGGCTGCGGAGGCCCCATTGTTCGCCGGCGATTTCACCGGCCAGGCCGTGGAGATGCACCGCGATGCACGCAGCATCGAAGGGGGGAAGTTTCTGAGCGAGCAGGCAACCGAGAATGCCTGAGAGCACATCGCCGCTGCCGGCTTTGGATAATGAGGAATCTCCGGTGGTGTTGTAATAGGCGGTGTTGCCATCGGTGATGACGGTGCGATGACCTTTGAGGACGATGGTTTGGCCGGTGAGTTCAGCCATGGCCAGGGCGATATCGAGGCGTTTGGCGTCATCGGTGGGGAAGGGATCGAGCGGGCCCAATGCCTTGAGGCGAGAGGCGGGGAGGAGATTGAGCAGGCGTTTCATCTCGCCGGGATGTGGGGTGAGAACCGCGGTGGCCGCAAAATCATCGGGCCATTTTTTTGCAGCAGAGATTAGATTCAAAGCATCGGCGTCGAGGATCATCGGTTTATTTAAACGCAGCAGCGATTTGAGGCGGGTGTTGGCGTCGGGTTGCTCGCCCATGCCGGGGCCGATGACGATGGCGTCGGCTTTGTCGGCGGCCTGGAGAAATTCGTTGTCGTTGTTGGCCAGACCCAGGCCAATCAATTCCGGGGTGATGGAGATGGCAGTAGCGAGAACGCTGGCAGGCATGGCGATTTGCACGAGCCCTGCGCCGCTGCGGAGGGCGGCGGTGCCGGCGAGGACGGGGGCGCCGATCATATTTTGGCTACCACCGAGGACCAGCAGGCGGCCGAACATGCCTTTGTGCCCATCGCGCGGGCGAGCCGGAAGAGCGGCGAGTTTTTTGGTGATCTTCATGAAATGAGATTATGCAAGAAAACAGGGACAAGGGACAAGGCGGCAAGGGACAAGGGAAATGCAAAATTCGAAGGATCGAATATTTGAAAGATTCCCTCGACAATATTTAGCGGCACGTGCGAAGCACCGCGTTGGATAGCGTTGTACAGCGTGGTCCTGCGGACGCGCCGCTAAATATTGCGCGGTTTTGGTCATTGGTTATTTGAGCTTTGACTCGTCATTCGCGATTCGAATTTCGTCATTAGATCAACACGTTTCTTGCAAGGATGGAGTTTTGGGCAATTGAGGCGTATTGTTGGAGCACTATGGGTCGGATGAATTGGCTGGGATTGGCATTGTTGTTGGTTGGTTGTGAGGTTGGGCCGAATTATAAGGCGCCGCAGACGCGCCTGCCGGCGCAATATGCGTTTCGGGCGGCGACGCAGCCGGCGACAACGCAGCCGGTGGCGGTGCAAGCGCCGCCGATCAGGCTGGCGGAATGGTGGCGGAGTTTTAATGATCCAATACTGAATGATCTGATCAACCACGCGGTGCAGGCGAATCTGGATTTGAAGATTGCGACGGCTCGGTTGATCCAGGCACGGGCGCAGTATGGGATTACCTATGCGGGGTTGTTTCCGACAGTGGATGTGGATGGAACGGCCACGCGGCAGCGAGTGAGTCTGAATGGGCCGGACTTTATCGATGTGCCAACCACGGTGACCAATTCCGCAGGAAAGCAGGTGCCGGTCCATTTCAATAACACGTATGATCTGTTTCAGGCCGGGTTTGATGCCACATGGGAGCTAGATATTTTCGGCGGACAGAAGCGCGCCGTGGAATCGGCTAAAGCGGATATTGAATCCTCCTGGGAATCGCGCAACGATGTGCTGGTTTCGCTGCTGGCAGAAACGGCGAGGAATTACATTGAGTATCGCGCTTTTCAGCGGCGGCTGGATCTGACCCAGCAGGATATTCGCAGCGAAGAAGAAAGCGTAACGGTTACACGGCAACGCTTCCGCGCGGGTTTGACCAATGACCTCGATGTCGCCCGCGCCGAGGCCGAAGTAACCACGACGACGGCGCAGCTGCCGGATTTAACGCGGCAGATGGATGCTTCGCTGCAAACACTGGCGGTGACACTGGGGACGGATGCGCAATCGCTGGAGACGGAACTGGGGCCGGTGCGGCCGATTCCGGTGGCGCCGCCGAATGTGCCGGTCGGACTGCCTTCGGATTTGCTGCGGCGCAGGCCGGACGTACGGGCGGCGGAGCGGCAGATTGCATCGGCGACGGCGCAGATTGGCGTGGCGACGGCGGAGCTGTTTCCGCAATTCACGCTGACGGGCAGCCTGGGGTTGCAATCGGATCATTTTAAGAGCATTGGGAATTTTAATTCGCGGTATTGGTCGATTGGGCCGAGCGTGAGCTGGCCGCTTTTTGATGCGGGAAAAATTCGATCGAATATCGCTTTACAAAAAGCGATCACCGCGGAGAAATGGGCGAATTATCAGAAGACGGTCCTGCAGGCGCTGAGCGATGTGGAGACCGCGCTGGAATCCTACACGAATGAGCGCGATCGCCGCGTGCAATTGGCCAAGTCGGTGCAGGCGTTGCAGCGAGCGCTCGACCTGGCGAATCAATTGTATAAGCAAGGTGTAGGAGAGTTTCTGGATGTGCTGGATGCGGAGCGATCGCTGTTTACAGCGGAAGATTTATTGGCGCAAAGCGATCAGGCGGTGTCAGCAGATCTGGTGAGTTTGTATAAGGCGCTGGGCGGCGGGTGGGATTGAGAATCGCGAATGCGGAACGGAGAATTATTTTGAAGCAGGCCGCTACGAAGATGAAGCCGACCAGACTCGCTGTTCTCCTACTCGCGGCCAGCTTTTTAGGCGGGTGCTGTGAGACACGGAAGCAGGAACGGCCGCAATGGGAATATAAGACGCTGGTTCTTCCTAATGATGCAATTCCTCTTCAGCCTTCGGGGACGGGGTGGGCTTCGAATGACGCGGTTTTAAATAGCATGCTTAAGGATGGATGGGTCGTGGCGGGGTATAGCGTGGATCATATCAACAGCCAGTGGTTTCTGCTGAAGCGGCGGAAGTATTAATGAAAACGGGGGGGGTAAAAGGCAGCCCTACCTAACTGGATAGCGTCAGGGCAATGAGTGCGATGAACGCAAGGCCGGCATCAAGCAGACCCAGGATGACGTATTCCAATGGATCCCAAGTGGTTAGATGTGTAATTTTGTAACCGATCCCAAGGCATATGAAAAAGATGGTTGCATCTACCGAACCGGTTGTCTGGATGCCATACATATAGGAACGCGGTATCGGAAAGTGTTGCCCGAGCAAATATCCCCCTGCTTGCCCCGCCGAGACCACCAATGCGGTGACCGCGTCTTGAAGCCATCCATTAAGGTCTAATCCATCCCCCATGAGGCGGTAAATCAATGCAGTAAGAATTATTGCCAGAAGAAGCGAGATAAATGTGGCTGCCCAGGAAGCGAAATATAAGGACATAGTTGTATCTTAACTCGCAGAGCACCCAAAATTAGCTTCGAGGGCCGATGGCTGCATAATCAGCAAATAGGGTGGGCACTGCCCGCCATCTAAAAAAGGTGGGCAGTACCCACCCTACAAAATCTCATCCCAGGAGAGTGATTATGAATGGTGGTTTAGCAGCGACAAATCGTCTGCTCTTAATGAGCATCGCTATCGCCGGCATCATTTTTGGAGCTCACCTCCTTTGGGCAGAAACACGATCGCCCACTTCGCAGCAAGAGACATTTGCCATCCTGTATCAGCCGGGGCCGAAATGGATTAAAGGGCGGTCTGTTTTTGATCAGGACCTGATGGAGCACGGGCAATATATGTCCAAACTTTTGGACCAAGGGCATCTGGTGATGGGAGGACCGTTCTCCGATAGCAGTGGCGGTCTAGCGATTATCACAGCCAGGAATGTGGATGAAGCGGAAGGGATTTTGAAGAAAGACCCCGGCGTGACGAAGGGTGTGTTCAAGGCGACGCTACGGCCTTGGTATGTGGTGTTTCGCAAGGCAGGAACGCCATAATCAGCCAGCAAAATGATTTGGGTGTTGCGATTTGAATGCACTTCTGATCGGCTGTTTACGTTGTCGTGCTAAGTACAAGCCAGCAATAAACGCCGGCACAAGAGCAAGTTCAGAAGGCTCGGGGATGTAGATTTCTATAGCATTTCCGGCGTCGCCGCCGGAGGCTTCGTTTAACTGATAAGACATAAACAGGTCGGTAGTCGTAGTGGTCCACTGGTCATATCCGAACGGGCCGCTTGCGCCGTTGGCACCGACGAGGGAAATCGTATCTGTTCCGACACCACTGACAATCAGATCCGAGGAGCTGTTACTAAGCTGGGTCCAGGGATTGTCGGCCTGGAGGGTTGTCGCTTCGAAGTCGCAATAGGTTTCGCTGTTGTTAATGGTTACCGGGGTTGGCTGATTAAAGGCGAGTTCGATTTCCCACGAGTCGGGACCGCTGCCGGTATCGTGAATTCCCATTTTTAGGCCGCCAACGGAACTCTTAGAGCCTTGCTTGCCTAGGCCAGGGGAGAAAGATTCTAATTCGGTGGTACCGACCGGTGGAGCTGAAATCTGCAAGATCGTAACGCTTCCGGAGCCGTAATCGATCGTCATGGGAAGCGCATTGGAAGAGATGCCGCTAAAGTCGATCCATTGTGCGCTTGAAGCGTCTGGAATCATGGAAATAATCAGGCCCAACGAAAATAGAATAGAAAAACGGCCAAACATTGCTGCCCTCCTGCAAAAAAGACGGTTTGAGTTGCTGAGAGTATATCTCATAGCC
>DASXDR010000137.1:0-44868 GCA_036490535.1 Tepidisphaeraceae bacterium
CGGCTGAAGCCGCCCCTATACGAATCACAATGGAATTTTATAAAGCGAGCTGCTTACGTGAAGCGCGAGACAAAGCAGCAAGACCAATCATCCCCATCGACAGAACCGCCGCTGGCTCCGGCACCACTGGTGAAAACACCGCCTGCCCCGAGGTCACCGAAACCGCTGCATAACCATCCGGCGTGCCATCCACATAAATCACCGGCTCCGCAGTCGTATCCTGATCCAGCGTCACCGTCGTCAGCGTTCCATTCGCAGGCATATCCACATCGAAATTCCCCAGCAGCACGCTGGTCATCGGCGTGGCGCTCGGACCATCCACAAGACCCGCATCAGTAATTTCCCCAAACGTCGGCGATGACGTGGATGCGCCAACATCGTAGCTGTAATTCACGCTATCCAGCGTCGCATTCCCGCCCGCCTGCACGTTCAGTTCCGTATAGCTGTCGTAAACCCCATAGAACGGCGTATCGCTGTTCAGGTAAACATTCACGCTGCTCGACGTGCTGCCCGGCGCTACATTCACGCTGGCCGGATCAGCCGAGAACCAATACATCGCCGCATGCACAGGCGCAGCCGCCAAGGCCAGCCCGGCCAAACACATCACCTTCGATATAAAACGCGGCATATCTGTTTCTCCCGTATCTCACGCATACAGCAGCGCGGGACTAAGCCAAACCTCTTGCAAGATAACGATACGTCAAAAAATTACTTTGTCAAAAGCCTTTTATTCCATATCGCACCGCTAGTTGCGTCAAATCTGCACTCGTAATCGCATTGTCTCCGTTATAATCCAAATACTGATCCGTCGCCCAGTTAGCATCATTCGTGCTGGTCTTGCCCACCAGGCTTTGCATCAGCTGCAAATCAGCCAATGTGACGTATCCATTGCCATACATATCCCCAAACCGCCGCCAGAAGGTCTGGGTGCTGCTGGTCAGTAGCGTGTCGCCAGCGGTATCGGTGATATTCGCGCCGTTGATCGTCACGCTGTAATGCCCATCAGCAATCGAGCCGCTGCTGACAAACACCAGCTCATAGGTCTTTCCATCGACCTGCTGGATCGTATATGGCAGCGCTGCATTGGTGGTGGTATTGATCACCGTAAAGGAATTGGTCGTGACGTTCACGTTGTCATCGAACATCACCGTGATGCTGCTGACCGAGGAGCGCTGCACCCTGCCGTCATTGACGACGATGGGCCGGATATTGGGAACCGCCGTCACCACAAACGAATTGGTGCTGGTCGTGCCATCCTGATCGGTCGCGGTGAGCGTCACCGTATACCGACCCGCAACTGTGTAATCCGGATTCAACGTATACGAATTCCCGCTCAGCGTCAGCGGATGCGACCCGGTGCCATCACCATAATCCACCGCGAGGCTAAAGGCCGGATCATTCGCATTCGAATCAACTGCCGTGCCCGTGAAGGTCAGTGGCGTGTTGATGTTCACCTTTGCATTGGCCGGCACCGTGATGGTCACCGGCGTTTGCGTGACGGTCACCACATCTTCCGCCGTGCTGGACAGACCAAACGCATCGGTCACCGTCACATCCACGTCATACACGCCATACTTCGAGAAGACATGGTTGAAGCTAAAATCGTTGCCGCTCAGTGCCAGCGGCTGCGTTCCGCTGCCATCACCATAGTTAATCGTCGCCGTCCAGCTATCCGTGGGGGATGGATCGGGATCGGTGAACGATCCGGTATCCGAGAACGCGCTGCCTTCCACGCCGGTCAGCGTGCCCGCGGTCAGCTTGGTGACCGGGGCCGTATCTTCCTGCCAGGAATCGCTCGCGCTGCCCGTGCCATTCACGCCGTCGGTATTTTGAATGTCCGCAGCATTGATGCTCAGCGTGTAAGCGCCAAAGGCGCCGGTCAGCGGAGCAAGATTGCTGATGGTGTAGGAATTACCACCATTGGAAGTAATCGAGAGCGAGCTGGTATCCACGCTAGCGCCGCCGCGTGTGAGCGTGATCGCGCTACTGATGGTCGAAGCATTCACCGGCTCGGTGAACGTCACCACGACATTTGGCACGCCGCTGGTCAATACGCCGCTGATGCTCTGCAGTGAAGCAATCGCCACAGGCACATCCACCTGAATATTGAACTGCTTCGAATCGCTCTGGCCATATGCATCCTGCACCGTCACCGTCGCGGTGTACGTGCCGGGAGCAGTGTAAGTGTGATTGAATGTATAGCTCTGGCCCGTGCCCGCCGTCAGCGCGCCCTGCGTGCTGTCGCCGTAATTAATCGTGCCAATCCAACCATCCGGCGGCGAAGGATCAGGATCAGAGAAGCTCACCGTGCCGGAAACCTGCGCATTAACCGCATAAGCCAACGCGCCCGGACCCGCAGTGATAATGCTCGGCGCCGTATCTTCCTGCCAGGAATCGCTCGCGCTGCCCGCACCCGCTACCTCCGAGGTGTTATTCACACCCGCAGCACTGACGGTCAGGTCGTAAGCCCCGAACGAACTGGTTAGCCCGGACAATCCGTTAATCGTGTAAGTATTTCCGCCATCAGAAGCGATGCTCAGCGAGCTCGTATCCACCGCAGCACCATTGCGGGTCAGTGTGATATCGCTGCTGGTAAATGTCGACGGATCAATTGCCTCGGAGAACGTCACATTCAGGCTCGGCACTCCGCCGGTTACCACTGAAGCAACGCTCTGCAGCGAAGTAATCGTCGGCCCATTAACCACATCAAAGCTCGCGGTATCGTTGCCGGTTTCACCGAGTGAATCCGTCACAAGCACGCTAACCGTGTAATCGCCGATATTGCTGTACGCATGACTCAGCGTGAAATTATTGCCGTTAAGCGTCAGCGACTGCGCTCCGCTGCCATCGCCATAATCCACGGTCGCAGTCCACGAATCGCCCGCTGCTCCATCCGGATCGATGAACGATCCCGAGTCGCTCAGCGTGGCATTCACGCCGCCCGTGACAGTCGGTTGATTGATGCTGACCGACGGCGCGGTGTCGATCACAAACGTCTGACTTGACGAACCCACGCCGCTCTCGCTTTGCGTATCCGTGAGCGCCGAAGCATTCAGCGTCAGCGTGTATGAGCCCGGAGTTGTCGTGAGCGCATCCAGCCCATTGATTTGATAAGACCCCGCCGAGCCAGTAACAGTCAATGAGCTGGTATCAACCGTCCCACCATTATCCGTGAGCGTGATGAAATTCGATCCCCACGTGCTGGGATCAGAAATATCGCTCTTGGATAGCGTGAAGTGGAACGTCCCGATCTGCCCGCTCTTGCGCAGGCCCGAGATATTGTCGGTCGAAACAATGGTCGGCGCCGTATCCGAATCATCATTGAGAATCGTCCCGGTCCCCTGCGAAGTGCTCAGGGTTGCGCCAACCGGGCCGCTCAGATTGACGTAGAACGTCTCATCCGCTTCCTGCACCGTATCGCCAACCACATTCACCGTGATCGGCTGGCTCGTAGTTCCGGCAGCAAATGTCAGCGTGCCGCTGTTCGGCTGATAGTCGTTATTTGCAACCGTCGCCGTGCCATCGGCAGTGTTGTAATTCACCGTGACCGTCGAGCGTGAAGGATTGCTTAAGGTCACATTGAATGTGAAGGGGGTAAGCCCGCTGTTGCCTTCATCAGCCGAGTAATTGCTGATGCTGATCGCCGGTTCAGCAACCGTGCTGTTGATATTCAGCACCGCCGTCGCGGGCGATCCGAGCGTTGCCACCGCGGTGGAATCAGCTGGTGCGCCCGCCGTAGCCGGCGCGCCGAGTGTCAGATTCACACTACCGCCCGCGCCGTATTCATCGCTGCCAAAGACCTGCACATTAAACGTTGCGCTGGATTGATTGGCGCCGAAAGCAAGCATGCCGGTGCTGGATTGGAAATCTTCTCCATCCACCGCAGTGCCTGCCGTCACGCTATACGGCACACTAACGCCTTCGGCGTTTCCGCCCGTGCGATTGACGGTAATGGTCACATACTGGCTGCCGCTGGTTCCCTGTGTAACCGAATAAGTCGCTGTCGAGAATTCAAGTTGCCCGCCGAAATCATCATTGACGATCGTGCCCGTGCCAGTGGAATTAGCCCCCAGCGTCAGGCCGGTCGGATAGGCAAGCACAACGCCGAAAGTTTCATCGTCTTCAACATCCGTATCACCATAGATCGGCACCGAGATGGTCTGCTGAGTCACGCCGGGGCCGAATGTCAGCGAGCTGGAGACGCCCTGGAAATCCGTACCGGCCGTCGCCGTCCCGTTCTGCGTGAAATATTCCACGTTTTCAGTGGTGCCGGTCGCGGCAGAGAGCGTGACCGTGAAGACCATGTTAGTCGCGCCGCTGTTGCCCTCCTGCATGCTCGGGCTATTGATCGAAACCGAAACCGGCGAAACGTTAATCGCGCTCGAGTCGCTGTTATTGCTTTCGTTTGATTCGGTAACGCTGTTACCGGCATCGGTCACGACGATGATAAATCCGCTTCCACTGATCGTGCCAGGAATTGTCACATTTTCGGATTGGGTATAAGAACTTCCCGCCGCCAGCGGAGTAGTCGGCGTGTAGTAACCCGCGAGATACGTCGCATCACTCAACTGCCCATCGGGCGAGTAATACACATAATCCACCCAGTTCGAACTGGTAGCGCCATTACCCGCGTTCTTCACCGTCCAGCTAATCGCTGCGCTGCCGCCCGGCGTGCCGGTGGTCGGAGCCGTCAGATTGGTAATCGTCAGATCCGGTGCCGTAATCAACACCGAGCCGACGTTGTAGCTGTTATTGTTTTCGTTCGTTTCCGGCTGCGTGTTGGCCGAATCCGTGACAATCACCACCTGGTAACTACCCGGAGTCAGTGAGAGTGGGATAGCCAGCGTCTCGTTGTTGGTATAGCTGCCGTTCGCGGCCAGCCCGCCGGTCTGCGCGAAATTATAAGTTTCCACCGCATCGCCAATGTTCCCATCGGGCGTAAGGTAAACCGTATCCGTCCAGTTATCCGGGGCCGCGCTGGTTCCATCGTTGCTCACTGTCCACGAAACATTCATGTTCGTGCCGATCGGTGCATTACTGTCCGCCGAGGCGGTCGTGATAGTCAGATCAGGTGCACCGATTTCCATCGCGAACTGTCCGATGTTGTTATTCTCATTCGTCTCCGGCACCTGGTTATAGCCGTCAGTCTCGATCAATACCGTGTAATTCCCCGTCGGCAAATTCGCCGGGATATTCACCGTGTCGCTCACCGTATAGCTGCTGCCAGCGGCCAGTGGCAGCGTGCCGGTTGGCAACGATGTCGAGAAGTATTGACCCACCAGCGTCGCATCAGCCAAATTTCCATCCGGCGAAACGTACACATTATCCACCCATGGCCCCTGAGCCGGGTAGCTGCCATCGTTCTTCACTGTCCAGTTAATCGTCGCCGTCGAGCCAATGATCGCCAGCGCCGGGCCTGATGGATTCGTAACCGTCAGATCCGTTGAATCCACCGAGATCAATCCCGCATCCACCGTGTTGTTATTCTCATTGGTCTCCAACACCGAGTTAGTCTCGTCGGTGGTGAACAGGACGTGATATACGCCCTGTGGCAGATTGCCAGGCAGATTGATCACCTGGTTGCTGCTGTACTCACCGCCCGGAGCAAGATTATTCCCATTGCTTCCGCTAGCCGGAATGTCCACGTAATAGACCGCGTCGGCCGGATTATCATCCGGCGAGATCGAGATGCGATCCGTCCATGAACCCAGCGCCGTGGTCGTGCCATTATTCTGCACGGAATAGTCCACTGTGAGACCGCTATTCACCACCAGAGTCGCAGCGGACTGATATAACTCGCTCGTGGGAATCAGCACACGGTTGCCACTGGAATCATTCCAGGCCAGATCCACGCCCGTGCTGCCGCCGTCTTCGAAATACACCATCTTGATCGGATACAAACCCGCCGACGGCGCGTCATATACCGCGCTGGCCCAATTAAGCCCATGCACGCCGTCGTTGTTGATCAGCGGTGTGGAATTGCCATTGATGAACAATTCCGCGCCATCGTCTGATCCGATCCACAGCGTGGTATTGCCCGCCGGTAGCGCGACATATCCTTCAAATACAATGATCTGCCCTGTCAGGGTGTTGCTCTTTACGCCAGGGTTATTCAGCGTATTGCCATCCGTGCCCAGATAACCACCTAAGGTGTCGCTATCACTGTCAGAGCTTCCAATGCCCTGCCCGGCTGGATACTGCACCTGCGTGGAGACAAATTCCGCATCAGGATTGTGAGCAGCGATATATGTCTCTGCGCCTGTCAGCGAACCGACTCCGCTGGAGTTGGTGTAGTAATAATAAGCCGTGAGGCCGGTTGATTTACCGCCGCTGGGCTCATTTTCCACCGATGCCGTCGGAACCAAATCCACATTGGTTATCGAAACCGTCCCCGCATCTACGGTGTTGTTGTTTTCATTCACCTCAGGCTGATTGTTATAATAATCCGTCGTGATCAGTACATGATAATTTCCCGTCGCCAGCGTGCTGGGAATGTTCACTAACTCATTGGTGATCGAATAACTCGTACCATTCGCCAGATCGCCGGCAATCGGGATATCAACCGAATACACCGCATTAGCCAGCGTGCCGTCGGTCGACAGCGAAATGCGGTCCGTCCACGCATTAGGCGCAACCGATGTTCCCTGGTTGGTCACCGTATAGGAAACAGCCATGCTCAGGCCCTGCACCGCCACGCTCGGAACACTGCTGCTGGTGATGGCCAGATCCGGAGCTTCAATATCAATCGGGAGCAATACGGTATTGTTGCTCGTGCTGGTTTCCGCCTGATCGTTGTAATAGTTCGTTACGATCTCCAGCTCAGCGCTTCCAACCGGGTAATCTCCGGGAATCGTGATATTGATGCTCGGCGAATAAGTCCCATTCGGCGCTAAAGGCAGCGTGGTTACATACGGAGCATAAATCTGCCCCACATACGTCGCGTTGCCATTGTTGATCAGATAAACATTGTCATACCATGGCCCGTTCGCAGGGACGGTCCCTTCGTTTTGCACGGTCCACGAAACATTGTAAGCCTGCCCAATAATCGCCTGTGTGGGCGCCGTGTGGCTCGTGATGGCCAGGTCCGGAGCTGAAACCGTAAGCTGCGAAACCTGAGTATTATCAGATTCATTCGATTCGGCTTGTTGATTATAAATATCCGTAGCGAAAATCAGGTAATAATTACCCGGTGCCGTATTCTCCGGGATCGTGATGTTCTCATCGAGGTTGTAAGAGCTATTTGTCGCCAGCGGCGAGCTGGCACTATGCTCCCATGAACCCAACAGAACTGAATTGCCCGTGACGCTCTGCGTCGTCGAAAGATAAACACCGTCATACCATGTCGCCTGCGCTGCCGATACGGAATCGACGTTCGCGACAGTGAACGAAACTGGAATACTGTCACCCGAATTGGCTGTCCCCTGAGCCGTCGCGTTCTCCACCACCAGATTGGGTTGCCCCACAACTACCGTGGTGCTATTCGAATTATTATTCTCATTCGTTTCAGCAAGCTGATTGTTGTAGTTGTCATAGTTGTAATAACCATAGTAATAGCTTTCGCCGGCGGCGCCGCCATCAGCGACCACGATTACCGTGTAATTCCCTTCCGGGATCCATGACGGCACGGTAAACGTGTCGGTCACCGTATACTGATCCAGGGGGTTCGATCCGCTGTCAACGGTTCCAGCAGGAGAGAGCACCGGCGAGGTGCTGTTGGGGATGTATTGATATCCCAAACCGATCGCGCTGGAATCGATCTTTCCATCCAGGGTCAGCCAAACTGCATCGTACCAGCCGCCATATGCGGAAGTGCTGGCAATGTTCTTCACGGTGTAGGTGACGGTCAGGCCGTCGCTGATCGAAACCGGATTCGGAGTTACCTGCACGCTGGTAACGGTCAAGTCAGGGTTCGTGATGGTGATCGGGAACGAAACGATATTATTGGTGAAGCTGGTTTCGGTCGGCGATTGGCCATAATTAGCAACTAGAATCAGGTAATAATTGCCCGCAGCGATATTATCTGGAATCGTGAAATTGTTAGCGTAATTAACCGACGCCCCGGGGGCCAGGTTCGAATCGTTGTTGCTGACCAGATCAGCGACATATCCACTGGAGAGATCGGGGGTCGTGCTGATAAATACATAGTCGCCCCAGGAGCCGGCAACCGTGTAGGTCGGATCGATGTTGGTGACGGTCCATTGCGCACTACCATGCTGGCCGACAGCGAATGTATTAGTGCTGATGCTCGGCGTACCCGTAATCGCCAGATCGCCACGATTCACCGTGATTGCAATCGAAGCGCTGACGTTATTGTTTTCGTTGATTTCCGCTTGCTGTCCCCAGCTTGACTCGTAATAGAGCGGCGTATCGGTGCGCACATAAATGTAATACGTTCCCGGCGCCAGCGTGCTGGGGATCGTTACATTGGCGCTTTCAGCAATGCTCGATCCCGCCGCCAGGCCCTGCGGATTCACATAAACGGAACCGATAGATTGAGCGTTGTAATCAAACGTGCTGTCGCTGGAGATGTAAATATAGTCATACCAGGTGGCGTTTGCCGAGGACGTCCCGATATTCGCATCGCTCCAGGAGACGGGCAGTGAACTGTTGACGACCGTGGGGGTCGGAGTGGTCGCGCCCAGGGAAACATTCTGTGGCTCAAGATCAGGGCCACCCTCGATCGTCACGGGGAAACCCGCGCTGGTGTTGTTGTTATTGTTGGTCTCGTAAATGTATTGCGAGCCATCAGCGACGACATACACATAGGCGGTCCCAGCAGTCAGCCCACCGGGCATCGTAAACGTCGAACTATTGGTATAGGTGCCGTTAACTGCCAGGGGAGACTGATAAGTGTAAACGCTGCTAACAAATATGGCGGTGTTATCAAACGTCGGGCTGGCAGAAACGTAGACATAGTCATACCACCCGCCATTGGCAGGGAGCTGTCCTTGATTGAGGACAGTCCAGTTGGCGGTGAATTGATCGCCCACATTTCCCTGCGCGGGCTGCGCCGAAACGCTCGTTACCACCAGATCAGGACCAGCAATGCTAATCTGCGCGGAGAGTATATTGTTGATCGTATCCGTTTCAGGTTGCGCGTTATCGGAATTGGCGACGAAATAGAGGTAGTAAGTGCCGGGGTTAAGGTTATAGGGGATGGTTTCGTTGAGCGAAATCGAAGCGCTATCGCCGGCAGTCAGGCCATTAAGTGGGTAATCACCGAGGAAAGTTGCATCCGCTGAATTGAAGGTGCTATCCGAGGAGATATAGACCGAGTTGTCAAAAGTGTTGGTCGCATCCGCGCTGCCGATATTTTCAACCGTAAAATCGAGCGAAACATTCTGTCCGGGGGCCACCACGGGCGGCGACAACGGATTGACCAGGTCCGCGCCATTGATGCTGGCGTCGGAGATGATCAGATCATCGTTGGGATTGGCAATCGTGATCGTGCGAACGAACTGGTTATCGGTGTAATCCGATTCGCCCTGACCAGCATCGGAGTTCACATCGAGGATCAGGTAATAATTCCCGGCCGCGACGTTCGACGGCACCTGGAAGTTGCTGCCGTCGACCGATAGCGAATAGGAATTGCCGTAGTTGTAAACCGTGTTTATGCCATATTGATTCACATCGATCGAGCCGATGGAGATCGACGTGGAATCAACCCACGGATTCTGCGAGAGATAAACCGTATCATGCCAGTCGCCGGGGCCGCCGTTATTGTTGTTGGACCCGTCCGCATTTTGTGACCCGTTATTGATTACAGTCCAGGACAAGCTGCCGCTCAGGCTTTCTCCCAGAACACCCGAACCAGGAGCGGTAAAGGAAGTCGGCTCCAGGTCCGCGTTTTCATAGCTGACAATGACCGGAATCGGGTCGCTCAGATTGTTATCTTCATTCCCCTCCGGTTCGACGCCATTCTGATCATATTGGTCTGGCTGATCGACTTGCACGAAGAAGTATTTCAGTCCAGCCCCGACATTGCCCGGGATAATGACCGACTGGGTATTGAATACGATGGAGTTGGGGTCCAGGTTGCCAGGCGAGACAGATTGCGTCCCGATGAGAATCGCCGTGTTGGGATCAAAAGTCGAAGTCGGCGAAACATAAATCGCATCGGTCCAGCCGGTATTTTGCGTGGCCGCATTGCCGTTGTTCGTGTCAGTCCAGTTAATAGTGATGGGCTGATTGGTGGTGACGTCCGGCGCGGAAGAATAGAGATAGTTCGAAGGAATCGTTTCGAAATTACCTTGATTCCCGTCATTCCACGGATCAGTCCAGCCCAGCGTGACACCGGTGTTGCCGTTGCCTTCCCAGGCAATGAATTTAATCGGATACAACCCGGCACTGGGAGCGTTGAATGTTCCGCTCTCGGTGGTGAGGGAATGCGTGTCGTCATCATTGACCAGCACATTGGACATGTCACCCACAAAAAGTTCCGAGCCGTCATCGCTGCCGATCGTGAAGCTGGTAGCTCCCTGGGGGAGATAGACATAGCCAGTGAATTCAAAAATTTCGCCGTCGAGGAAATTGCTCCCGACCGATGGATTATTCAGCGAATTAGCATCGCTACCGAGATAAGTTCGCAGCGTGTCGTTGTCGCCGTCGGATGAATTGGGGCCATAAAAGGCGGGATACTGCACCTGGCTGGCGAGGAATGTCGCCGCGGGCTGATTGTTGGAAATATAGTCCTCAGCACCCGAGTTTGAGCCTGCGCCATAAGGAAGATCGGGGCCATAATATTGCGCATTCAAACCGCCGGGATAAACCGCAGATCCGTCCGGCGCTGTTGTAGAGGCCGGCAACGACAGCATAGATGAAGAAACCGTTAGATCAGCGCCCTGCACACTGATCTGGTAAGGCGCGCTGAAATTATTGGTATTCGTGGTCTCATCTACCGTGTTCTGGGAGTCGACCTGAATAAACAGGTAAAACGTGCCTGTGCCGATATTGACCGGCATGTAGAAAGAGTGTGGCGAATCTTCCGATGAATTATTCGCGATAATGGGATCAGCAATAATCGGGCGAACCGCCGGTGCTCCGCCGCCACTGTCCGGCCCGAGGCTGATCGCAGTGTTGGGGTCGAAATTGGGAGTAGGAGAAAGCCAGAGCTGGTCCTGCCAGAAACCATTTGCGTCGGTGCTGCCGACATTATTGTCGGTCCAATCAACGGTGAAGTATTGGCCAACGGTTGCCGTGTTGGCGCTGCTGTCGACGTTATTGGTGACAGAATTGATCGTCGGAGAAAGGTCTGTGGTGCTGGAGGAATCGACCGTGATCTGGACCGGGTTGCTGACATTATTAGTGTAACTATTTTCTCCCTGGTTCTGTGTAGAATTGGTTACCACGAAGAGGTAATACGTTCCGCCCGGGCTGACATAGTTAGTCACGTTAAAGCTGGCGCTATCGGAATAGCTATCGCCGGCATTTACGCCGTTAGATTCATGGTTGCTGCCAATATATTGCGCGGTACTCGAGTTGAAGACCGACGAGTCGGAGATGTAATAAGCGTCTGACCAGCTCGTGCTCGTATTCGATCCACCCTGGTTTTGCACGGTCCAGTTCAGCGTGACGTTGCCATCGCTGGTGACCGTGGGATCGGCGCTCGCGCTCGTGACGGTTAAATCCGCACCCAGCACCGTGACGGGAATCGTGTAGACGTTATTGTTCTCGTTGGTTTCAGCAACCTGATTGCCGTCGTCAGTGACAACGTAAATATAATATTGGCCCGGATTGTAATTGTAACTGTCCAGAGTCAGACCCAGGCCGGTGCCATAGGAGCTATTGCCTCCGTTGAGTCCACCTGGCTCAGGTTGGAAAGTAAAAAGCTGCGTGGAGTTTGAGGGGTCAAAAGTGGGCGAAGTGGAAATATAAATCGAGTCATACCATCCGCCATTCGCGGATTGATCGCCCTGGTTCTGGACGCTCCAGCTGATGTTGAATTGTTGATCGAGCTGAATTTGGTTTGGTTGCAGCGGCGCTCCGCCATTATCGATCGAAGCGGTGGTTACCTGCAGGTCGGGTCCATCGACTTCCATCTGGATCGGCAAGCTGACATTATTGGTTTCGTTTGTTTCCGCCTCGTCGCTAAATGCATCAGTTACAACGAACAGATAATAAGTGCCCGGGCCGTCCGGCAAATTAGAGGAGATCGAAAAAGTCTGATCGTTGGTATAGCTATCGCCGGAAGCAAAGCCCGCTGCTTCCGTGCCCGAATAAACCAGTAACGACTTAGCCGGATCAAAGGTGTTCGTGGGAGAAAGATAGATGGCGTCGGAATACTGATTTTGCGTCGCCAGGTTCCCCTGGTTTTGCACGGTCCACTGGAAATCAATTGGTGTGCCCACCTCTACATTGCCAGTATCGGGGTTAGAGCTTACATAAGGGTCATACGTCGAGGAGTTGGCGTTAACATTGAAATCGGTAACCGTTTCATCGGAGCCGGAGATAAAGATGGGGATCGAATTACTGACGTTATTAGCGCCATTGGTTTCCTGAAGATTTTGGAAGCTGTCAGTAACAACAAAGATATATTGCTGGCCAGCTTCAGAACCTGCAGGTATCACGAGGTTTTCATCCTGCGTGTAGCTATCCCCCGGATTGAGAGGAAGCTGTCCCGTCGTGGGATTCGGATATCCATTCCCGATATACCCGATGGCCGTTGACTGGCTTTGCAGGAACGTCGAGGACGTGGAAAGATAAACCGTGTCCGTCCACGTATTGCCCGCTGTCGACGCCGTCCCGCCGTTGGTGATCGTGAAATCGACAGGAATAGTTTGACCCGTATTAGCCGTGCTAGGTGCGCTATTGAGCGAAGCGGTAAGATCCGGTTGCGTCCCCGCATTAATATAAACCGAAATCGGCGCGCTGACGTTATTGTTTTCGCCGGTGGGGCCTTCGGGTTGCTGCCAGCCGTAGTCATCGGTTTTGACGAAGAAATAGTATTGGCCGCCGTCCCAGTTACTCGTGTTGATATAGAACGGGGTAGAAATAGAAGGATCGTTGGCGGTGGACTGTGTATAGCTCTGGCCCGGAAGCAGAGGCGTGTTCGGCGAAGCCGTGTTGTAGTCCACCGTGCCTATCTCATGCGCATCGGTATTGAAAACGGGAGAATAAGACCAATAGATCCCATCGTTCCAGTCGGTTCCGCCGCCATTCGAGTTGATGGTGCCATCCGCCTGGGCATTGCCCTGATTCTTGACGGTCCAGTTGATCACCAGCGGATCGCCGACGTTGAAATTGCTGGCGACTGTGCCACTGGCTGTTTCAGCCTGCGCGTTGGTCACCACCAGATCAGCCGCGGTAATCGTAACCGGAATAGCGGCGCTGATATCGTTCGTGGTATCGCTTTCACCCTGGCCGCTGTACTGGTTGGTTTGTATGAAAATGTAGTATTGGCCGGGATCGATATTCGTGGGAATGGTGGGAATCACGCTCATGGGGTAACTTTGCCCCGGCGCGAGAATGGGCGTGGTGGGGGTTCCGGCGTAATAAATTACTTCAGCTGATGGGCTGGTAGTATCCAGCGTCGAACTTGGCGAAATCCAGATCACGTCGATCCAGCCATTTTCAGTGGTGCCCGTGGCGCTGGCGCTATTGGTGTCGGACCAGCTCACTGTAAGGGTTTTATTGAGCGCTAGAGTCGTGGGCTGCGCGGAAACATCAGTAACCGTCAGGTCGGGGACGGTCACTGTCAGCTGCTGGGTCGCTTCGGCGACATTATTATTGAAATCGCTTTCCTGGAACCATTTGCCATCGTTGGCGATGACGAAAATGTTGTACGTGCCGGGTGCCCATCCATCGGTATTGAAAGTACTGCTGGTGTTATAGCTGGCGCCAACGTCCAGCCCATTGGGATTGCCCGGGCCGTTGAGGTATTTGTCGTTTGGATCATTCGGGTTAAACGAGTTGCCATCCGCAGTGGGAACGGCGACGATATCGTCATACCAATATCCCGCATCCGGCTGCTGCGCGGGAGCGGGACCTAAATTTTGAACCGTCCAGCTGACAGAACTGGTTTGTCCCTGGCTGAGGGTAGTATCCTGCAATTGTACGTTGCTGGTCACCAGGTCAGGCTGATTCACGGTCAGATCGGTGCTGGTTTCGCTGGAATTATTTGATGTATTGGTCTCATCTGATTCGCCATCATCATCATTGGCGACGACGAAGATGTGATAGGTGCCCTGGTTTAGATTGCCGGTGCCGAACGAGATGCTTTGTTGATAAGAGTCGTTGACATCCAAGCCTTGATCTCCCGAGGAACCCAGGCGAACATTCGAAGCATCCCCTGCGATGTAAGTGCTGTTGGTGGTGGCATATACCGCGTCCTGCCAGCTGGAAGTGGTTTGTCCGCTGCCGATATTGGTGACGGTGAAATTGACAGTGTCCTGATCGCCGCAATTGACCGTTGAGGTGGTTAATACCGCATTGCTGGTAATCAAATCGGGAGGAGAACTAGCACTTGAGAGGAGTTGACGGACTTCCAGTCCTTCCAACTCTATTGCTCTTGCCAACTTACGCGCACGGTTCTTAGTTTGGCGGCGAGACATAACCAGAATCCTCCTTAATGATGGCGGTGAGAAACTACTGTAAACTGTTGTAGGCGGCGGATTTAGCCTCTGTACGGATGTGCCTTCCCTGCCGTCCTAAATACGTATTATCAGACGAGGAAAAAGCTACACGATAATTGGAGTTCGTCAAGCAAAATCTTGATTAACACAAGTTCCCTAGGCAGTTTGCGCAATTTTGGCGAAATAGAGCCGATGAGTCGGTTAGACGCATTACGAAAGGGAGAATTTCACAGCTGGGGGCGTAGGCATTAGCCCTTGGGTGAATTAACCGGCACGATGGCCTGTTTAACATCCGGGACTTTGCTCAACACATCATCCTTACTGATGCCGATGTGGTCCTTAAGTAATTTGGCCGGGATATGGGTGACCCATTCCGAGAGGGAGAGGTCCTCAAAGAGGGGGGCTTTGAACAT
The DNA here is from genome assembly GCA_036490535.1 of Tepidisphaeraceae bacterium. Taxonomy (GTDB): domain Bacteria; phylum Planctomycetota; class Phycisphaerae; order Tepidisphaerales; family Tepidisphaeraceae; genus DASXDR01. The sequence continues at coordinate 14,984 of DASXDR010000137.1, forward strand.
TTCGAGGAAGACGAGATCTTCGCTGCCAGTGTTTTCGATGTAATGGCCGAGCGTGCGGGGGACGTAGCCAACGTCGCCGGCGTTGAAATCAGCGGTGCGGGCGTGGGCGCCGTTGAAGAAGACGGTCATGCGGCCTTTGCCTTTAATATAATATTGCCACTCGTCGGCGTTCTGATGCCAATGAAGCTCGCGCAGGCCGCCGGGTTTGACGGTGATGTAAGCTGCCGAGACGGTAAGCGATGCGGGCGCGGGGGCGGCATTTGCAGGGGTGCCGACCGGATTGGCGACGGGGAAATTGTGGCTGTCGATGATGCGGACTTCGCCGAATTCGCGCTGGATGTCGGGCTTCATCTGGGACATGTGGAACGAGAACTTGGTGGGCGAGGGGCCTTGCGAGGCGTAGGCGGCTTTCTGGTCGTCCTCCAGCGAGCCGGGTGTTGAGCCGACGAAGATGAATTTGCCTTCGGGAGGGACATTGTAGACGGGGGCGATTTGCTGTTCGGTCAGGCCGAAATTTTTGGCGACGACTTCGGGTGGGGTGTGGCGCAGCCAGTCGGAGATGAGGGTGGTGTTGTCCTCGGTGAATTTGCCATCGTCGAAGACGAGGAGGAATTCGGTGCCATCGGGAGGGAGGCCTTGAATGGAATGGGGCACGCCAGTGGGGAAAAACCAGATATCGTTTGGACCGAGGTCGTCGATAAATGCGCGGCCGTAACTGTCGATGCACGTCAGGCGCAGCTTTCCGCTGAGGACAATGCCCCATTCGCCGGCATTGTGCCAGTGCAATTCCCGAATACCAGCGGTGGTGAGGCGCATATTTACGCCGGCGATGTCTTTGGAGATGGGGAAGTCCTGGACGGTGACCTGGCGGGTCCAACCGCCGGGTTGTACGCGGCGGCGCGCTTCAGAAAAGCTTGACCAGAATTGCGGTGGCTCGCCGCGATCAGTAGGGGGCGGCATGAACACGTCGGAATTGAGCTGGTCCAGCGTGGCATTGGTCGGGCCGAGATTCTTGGCGCTGTCGTCGTGCTGCGCTTTGGTGATGTCTTCGAGGCTTTGGCCGTTGGCGCGCATGGCTGCCAGGGCCAGCAGTGTTCCAGAGCTGGCGCCGATAAAGGCGCGGCGGTTCATTCTACGATCATCAAGCGGAGGCGTGGTGGGTTCAGACATGGTCAGGCTCCTTTATAAATTCCCTGTTAAAAATTCATTCACCGTCTTCTCGCCCTTCGAATGTTTTTACTTTTCAAACTTAATTGTTCCGCGAGGGTTGGATGGTAATCACCAAGGATTTTGAGACGGGTTGATTGCTTTTGTCTGCAACATGCCGCACGGGAACCAGCACGTTGGTTTCTGGGTAATAGGCAGCGGCGCAGCCGACCGGGATGTCGTACGGGACTACCTTGAATCGCTCGGCATGGCGCGTCTCTCCTTCGAAGTGGCTGGTGATATCGACCCATTGATCTTTTTGCAGGTGCAGGCGATTCATATCTGCTTCATTCAGAAAGATCACGCGACGACCGCCGGAGATGCCGCGATAGCGATCACTTTCACCGTAAATCGTGGTGTTGAATTGATCGTGGCTGCGGATGGTGGTCAGCAGAAGTTTTCCGTCGGTGAGTTCATGTTCCGGGATGGGGTGTACACGGAAATGGGCTTTGTCGTCTGGAGTATTGAATTTCCCCTGGCGGGGAGCGTTAGGGAGATAAAAGCCGCCGGGCTGGCGGACGCGCTGGTTGTACTGGGTTAATCCCGGTACGACGTGCTCGATGTGGTCGCGGATGGGGTCATAATTATCGATCAGGCCTTGCCAATCGACGGTAGTTTTCTCGCGAAGGGTTGCTTTGGCTATGCCGGCGATGATGGCCACTTCGCTTTTGAGATGTTCGGAGGCGGGTTCGAGAACGCCGTGCGATGCATGGACAACCCCGGTGGTGTCCTCGACGGTGACAAACTGTTTGCCACTGCGCTGCATGTCGATTTCGGTGCGGCCCAGGCAGGGCAGGATCAGGGCCTGCTCGCCGGTGATGAGGTGGCCGCGATTTAGCTTGGTGCTGATCTGCACGGTAAGTTTGCACTTGGCGATCGCTTCGGAGGTGTAGTGCGTGTCCGGCGTGGCGACTAAAAAGTTGCCGCCCAGGCCAACGAAAATTTTAACTTTTTCCTGGTGCATGGCTTCGATGGTGCAGACGGTGTCGAAGCCGTGCTCGACGGGGGGAGCGAATTTAAATTCCTTTCCCAAAGCGGTAAGAAATTCCTGGCTCATTTTTTCCCAGATGCCCACGGTGCGATCGCCTTGCACGTTGCTGTGCCCGCGCACCGGGCAGACGCCGGCGCCGTGGCGGCCGATCTGGGCGCGCAATAGGCAGAAGTTCACGATGGTTTGCACATTGGCGACGCCATTTTTGTGCTGGGTGATGCCCATGGCCCAGGAGCAGATCATGCGCTCGGATTTCATGGCGATTTCAGCGGCTGCGCGGATTTGTTCGCGCGAAACGCCGCTGTTGGCGATGATCTGAGCCCAGTTGCTGCTCTTGATGTCTTCGGCGAATTCTTTGAATCCGGTGGTGTGATGATCGATGAAATCGTGATGGAGAATTTTTCCGCCGGTGCGCTCATCCTCTTCGAGCATCTCTTTCATGATCCCCTTGAGCAGCGCGACATCGCCATTAATTCGCACCGGCAAAAACAGGCATGCCAGGTCGGTGCCTGTGCCGAGCATGTGGATGGGTTCCTGAGGATTTTTGAATTTGATCAGGCCAGTTTCTTTGAGCGGATTGACGCTGACGATCTTGCATCCATTGCGGGCGGCCTTCTGCAATTCGGTGAGCATGCGCGGGTGATTGGTGCCGGGGTTTTGGCCGATCACAAAAATCGCGTCGGCTAGGGCGAAATCTTCGATGGTGACGGTAGCCTTGCCGATGCCGATGGAATCAGTGAGACCCGTGCCACTGGATTCATGGCACATGTTCGAGCAATCAGGCAGATTATTGGTACCGAACTGCCGGGCGAACAGGCCATACAGGAATGCGGATTCGTTGCTGGAGCGCCCCGAGGTGTAGAACGATGCTTCGTTGGGACTATTCAAGGCACGGAGCTCTGTTCCAATCAGTTCAAATGCTTCATCCCACGAGATCGACGTGTAATGATCGGCTCCTTTTCGCCGCACCATGGGATGTGTGATTCGCCCCAGCTCTTCCAGATCGTGATCCTTCCAGGTCAGCAATTCCGAGATCGAATGCTGCGCGAAAACTTCCGGCGTGAGGCGCTTGGTGGTCGCCTCCCACGCAACTGCCTTGGCGCCGTTCTCGCAGAACTCAGCCATCTTGCGCTTGCCATCCGGGTCGGGCCAGGCGCAGCTGGGGCAATCGAATCCTTCCTTCTGATTCATGGTCAGCAGCGTTTTCAGACTGCGGCGCACGCCCATTTCTTTCAGGCCGTAATGCCCGGTTTCATAAATCGCGATAAAGCCGGCTGCGGTTTTGTGGCGTCGCCCGTCGTGAGCGCCTTTTTCTTCCAGCGGCGCTTCATCCCCTTCGACGCCTTTGGCCAGGTGCGCATCCGGGACAGTTGGTTTGTTTTGATCTTCCTGATTCGGTGCGCTGTTCTCGTCGTGTTGATGGTGATGCATTTCAGCGACAATCTTAGAGCGCGAAGAGGCGCACTGTCAGCGGATAATTTTCCTGATTATGTATTTTCAGCAAATGGATATAATGAAGCCCATACATTTATGAAACTCCGACTTCACCGCAATTCCATCCGTCTTCGGCTTACGCCTTCCGATGTAGAGCGACTCGTAAAGACCGGCCAGGCCGCTGAAGTCACGCGGATTGCTCCGGGGGTGGAGTTTTCGTATTGCCTGAAAATCAATCAGGAGATCGCCAAGCCTCGCGCAAGTTTTGCCGGTAATCAGCTTTGCTTGCAGGTGCCGTCGGCCATGGCGCGGCAATGGGCGCAAAGCGAGCAGGTGGGGTTGCATGCGAGCCAGGAGACGGGCGAAGGACGCCTGGAAATCCTGGTGGAAAAGGATTTTGAATGCCTGGATGGGGAGAGTATCAGTGGTGAGGAGTTTTTTCCGAATCCGGGGAAAGTCTGCAGGTAGCATGGGCGTCTCGCCCATGAATTTTTGTTCCCATGGGCGAAACGCCCATGCTACTTTGAAAATCGCGCAGAGATACTTTGCTCGAAGCGCGTTAGATCAGTGGGGAAATTGAGATTGGTCCAGATTTCGTCGGGCCACGAATCTGGAGTTGACAGGATCTGAATCTGCGGCGCGTCGGCTAATGCACGCAGGGAATAGTCTGCAGCGGCTAAACGATTATCAATCAAGGGCAGCGCACTTTTGCGAAATGCAGCGGGAAGAGGTTGGATTTCATCACGGCTCCGCAACATCGCAGCGATAAATGCGGGGGATTGGTGCAATTGCTCCACGAGCCAGCGGAGCGGTTCGAATCCAATGGCTGGCATGTCCACGGGCATGACCACAATACTTTCGGTGCGCGCGTTCTGAAGGGCCGTGCGAATGCCGCATAGCGGGCCAAAACCGGAAACGGAATCAATTACTTCCGCATCGAATGCATCGGCGCCCGGCGGTGATTGGCGAGTCGGAGAAGTCACCAGCATCGTCGGTCCCGGCCAGCGAATGGATTGCAATAGGTATTGCAGGATCGGCATGCCCGCGATGCTCAGTAAAGCTTTGGGTTGACCCATGCGCGAGCCTTCGCCGCCGGCGAGGATGGCGAGGGTGGTGTTGGCTGCGACATCGATCATGTCTGCAGGCCCAAGCGATGGGGGTGAGTGTAGATGTTCATACGCGAGCCACGGAGAAAGCCGATGAGTGTTTGGCCATTGCGATGAGCAAAATCCACGGCGAGATTCGACGGGGCCGACACGCCGGCGATGATGGGCACGCGACCCGCCAAGGCTTTCTGCAGGATTTCAAATGAGAGCCGCCCACTGACCAGCAGCAGATGTTGCGAGAGGGGAAGCAGGCGGTCGAGGAGGCAGCGGCCCAGGACTTTATCCACTGCATTATGCCGGCCGACATCTTCGCGCAGGACCAGTAGCTTCCCATTCGAATCGAATATTGCAGCGGCGTGCAGGCCGCCGGTGGTGTTGAAGGTGGCCTGATGTTGTCGCATGCGCTCGGGGAATGTGGTGATCAGCTCGGGGGAGAATTTCACATCGGATTGCACGGGCGAGAAGTGCTGCGAGATGGCATCGATGCTCGCCTTTCCACATAGGCCGCAACTGGAAGAGGCAAAAACATGGCGCGTGAGCTGGTCGAAATCAACCTGTACATCCGGCGCAAGTTGCACGTTGATGAGATTTCCTTCTTCGTTGCGCTCGCAAGCAGTGATTTTCAAAACATCCTGTGAGGCGGCGATGACATTTTCGGTTAGCAGGAATCCTGCGGCCAATTCCTCATCGTGGCCGGGGGTCCGCATGGTGACGCTGATGGCCTGCCCGCGCACACGGATTTCCAGCGGTTCCTCGACTACTAATTCATCTCGTACAGATTCAGCGCGGCCCGCTTCCCAACGCAGGACGTTGGGGCGGCTCTGACTCAAAAGCGTTGGATCATTTTTCATGAAAAATGCACGTTGTCTGGTTTTTCGCTTCCGAAGTATAACGGGCTCAAGAGGAAAGACGGAACAACAAAACAATTTGGAGTTCATATGCATATCGCGAAACGACTCGGCGTTTTAAGCGGCGTGATCAGCGTAATTTGCCCGGCAATTCTGCACGCGCAACCAACCACGCAGCCTTCGCAGGAAGAATTGGCCAAGGAAGTGCAGGAACTACAAGTCGAGGTCCAGGAACTCAAAGCGAGATTGGATGCCGAAGAAGCAGCGAAAAACGGGAATGCCCCAACCGTCACCGCAACTACTTCAACCCAGCAGGGGGGAAGCAGCGCACCACCGGCGAATGGGAGCGGTACACAGATGGCCAGCGCGGAGCCGAATTCCAGCGGGCAATCCAACAGCAGCTCGACGCAGTCGCATGTGCCGCATGTATTGGAACCGCTCAACGATCTGCATGCGGGGTATGATCCGGATAAGGGATTTATCATTCGCAGCGGCGATGGGAATTTCCTGCTGCATCCCTGGGCGTTTTTCCAATTCCGCAATGCCACGAATTACCGCACGAGCCCCAGTGGGATCGACAATGGATTTGAAATGCCCCGGGCGAAATTCATTCTGGATGGAAATGTATTCACGCCGGATTTGAAGTATCAATTGATCTGGGCGACGAGTGATACCACCGGCGATCTACAATTGCAGGATGCGTGGGCGCGCTATCATTTCCCGGGGACGCCCTTTGCGGTGGAGGCGGGGCAGATACGCGATCCACTGGATCATGAGCAGATTTTATTCGCGACGAAATCGATGACGCCGGACCGATCGATTGTAAATAATGTTTTTCTCAATGGCGATGACATTGTCAAAGGTGCGGAGCTGAGCTACGGCTACGATGGCGATTCGCCGATCCGTGATGCGGTTGCAATCACCAGCGGGCAGCGGAATTCCAATACGGATTTCGAGGAATATCCGACCAATTCGGCTGACTGGGGCGCAGCCAATCGGTTTGAATGGAAGCTTTTTGGCAATTGGAAAGATTATGAGCAGTTCACGGCGCTGGATGATAAGAAGCCGCTGCTGGTGCTCGGTGGCGGGCTGGATTACACCGAAGCCGGGGCGGCAGGAGCGCTGACGCATGTGGTGGATATGCAGTACGACTTGCCCGAGGGCACGAGCGTTTACGCTGCATACCTGGGGCGATACACGCAGGATAATGGTGGTTCGCCTACGACCAATGGCTCACCAACATCAGCGACCGCTGCGCGAACTAATACCTATGACTCCACGGTGCGCGTGATGGTCGCGCAATTGATCCAGAATCATTTCGAGCCATTCGCGCGCTACGAATATCTGAGTTTTGATCCTGCTGAAGTGCATAGCGATACGAACCCGCGCGTGAACGATATCACGTTGGGAGCAAATTATTATTTTTACGGGCATCGCGCTAAGCTCACCGGCGCGGCCTCATATCTGCCGAATGGCTCGCCGGTGGCGAATACACTGGATGATCTGATCGCCAGCCATCGTGGAGCGGAAGTGATTTTGCAGATTCAGTTTCAGTTGATGATTTAATGCAGTGGAAATTTAACGCGGTGCTGCGCACCGCCGCTAACTAGATGCGAACAATATTTAGCGGCGGTGCGTAGCACCGCGTTCTTCTCGTACCCCGCGAAAACTTACTGTGCAGCAGTCGCCTTGATTCCACCGATCAATTTCATTTCCTCATCGATATTGCCTGTAAAATAGGCTTGGCGAAATTGCGCTTGCAGTGATTGATTATCACTAAACAGCTTATCGAGCTTGCGGAAGATTTTTTCTTTCAGCCAATAGCCATGCTCGTATTGTTCCCAGGTGCTGGAGGCGATGGCGAGATTATCCAGCTCTGTATCGGTTAATCCTTTTTTCCAAAGTGCTCGATAGACCCGGCCCGCGTCTTCAAAACTCTGGTAAGAAATTTTGGTAAAGATCTCGTGCATGCCTTGCCATTGAAGCTGGGCGGGATCGAGCAACGACTGCACGTCGGGGTGAGGATTTTTGGGTGATTTGTAATCGAGCAGATTAATCACCAGATCGGGCGTGCCTTTACCGGTGTAATCATAAGTGATGCGGTCGAAATAGCCGTTGCCGTCGGTGTCTTCGTAGGTGACCAGCTCGCCGACCTTGGGAGCTTTGAGCGGAGATGAATCGCCGACCACCGGCGTGGAACCCCAATATTTCGCGCGGTAGTCGACGGTCCAGGCGCCTTTTTCAGCGCCATAGAGATGGATTTTGCGATCCCACGGGCCGATGTAGATTTTCCCATGGCCCGAATTATCCAGGTCCCACTCGCCACGGTCGCCGAGTGTGTCGGATTGTGGATGGCCATCGAGGCCACCGCCCTCCTGGCCTTTTTTCCAGCGGGAGGTCGAGTAGTAATTATCAGTTGGATAGTAGAGTTCTTCGCGCTCCCAGCGATGATTATCGCCATCTTCGTCGAAGGTAAGCCAGCATTGGCCCCAGTTCACCTTGAAAATTTCGTCGTACGCTTTTTCGCGCGGCAAGTAGATGAATTCATTGATTCGCCGCCAATTATCGAAACGGAACAGATGTGCATCCAGTACCCACTGCGGTGCTTTCATCGCGGGATGAGGATGATGATATTTGGAATAGTCCAGGCGTTCGCCCGCGGAACCGTCGGGCTTGGAAGTGAAACGCAGCGTGACATCATAGGAACATTCATTGTGCACGGTGGCGCTGGCATCGATGTCGTAGGACACATACGCCTCGCTGGCTTTGTGGGTGTAATGGAAGGTCGGATGCGCGGGTGTGGCGCCAGCATCGGGGACGGTGGTATCGAGCACCCGGATCGACATTTGCGAACAGCCGTTGTTGGTTTCTTCAAAAAAGAGAAAGGGATTTTCCCAGCAATAGCGCGGGTCGCTATTGAGCCAGACGGGGTCGTGCTGTTTTACAAACGCGTCGCCGTGATAATCGAGAAGAAAATTGGGATCAGGCTGCGGCTTCCAGGGGCGCGTGGTATCGCCGGCGACAGCCCAGCACGATTTGCCGAATTCAAAAATCGGCCAATTGATGTAATTCAGCACGCCGTCGTGATCGTCGTCGAAATCGACCATGAAGATTGATGTGCCACTGTGAAATTGCGTGGCGTTCCAGGAGGGATTTTGTGAAATCACTTCGACATCGGCACGGCCGTCGCCGTCGTCGTCGACCCATTTTACATTCAGATCGCTCGGCCCGTCGTAATAACCATCGCCATCGCGATCGACCTGAAGGGCATCGGTAGCCAGGCTGCCGCGCACGTCGGTCCATTTCATGTTGCCGCCTTCGCCGATCCAGCGCACGCGATGGCCGTTCCACCAGGTTTCTATTACGTCGGGATGATCGGTGTTGCCTGTTAACGAATAGCGGACGATTTCGTTCGGATCGGGCGTGAGGCTTTTGAGACGCGTGTGGCGGGGGGAATTCGGATCAGTTTCCGGAGCGATCATCTGCTTCCATGCCTGGCGGGCGTGGCGAGATGGGCGGGTGGTTTGCGCCGAGGCGAATGCGGGAAGAAGCGATAGAATGCTTAGAGAGAACGCGAAAGCGCGAAGGCGCGAAGGAGAGCGCGAAGGAGGATTATTTAAATGCATATTTTCGCGATCTATTTTTGCGTCTGCGCGTCTTCGCGTTCTCTTCATTTTGTTTTCCAAATCAGACTCAATGCCAAGCGCAGTGGATCTATTCATAAATAATCTCATAACAAACTCATTGCGGGAATGCACGGGCGGCTCGCGAAAAATTCGCATCTTTCGCTGTGCTGTGGAAATTGCGTTACGTAAGCGTGTTTCCAATCGGCGAGGAATTTTTCGGAATTTCCGATGGGAATCATTGCCCAGACGCTACCGCCAAAACCAGCGCCGAAGGCCGATGCAGCACTGGCGCCGAGTGCGCGAGCCTGGTGAGCTAGAAAGATGGTTTCGGGAATCTGGTTACCCAGCATTTCTTCAGCAGCGAATTGCGAGCTGGCGATAATTTCGCCCAGATCTTTCAATCGATTTTCCAGCAATGCATCGCCGGCATTGGGGACAAAAAAACGATTTTCACGAATGAATTGCATCAGGCGAGAAGAAAGCTCCTGATCATCGCGCACCAGATTGGTCATTTTCTCTTCCGCATCCAGCGAAGATAGCGCAGCCGCGAGCGTGGGATCATGCCGGGATGTAGCTGAGTTCCAGCGCCGCAGAATTTCCGCGGCGCGTAACGAGATTTGGTTATACTTTTCTTTGGCTGCCCCCGTCTTTTCCGCGACAACGCCGGAAACGCTGATGGCCAGCGTGTAATCTTTCGGAAATGGAATCGTGCGCTCGTGAACGACGGGCGCGAAGCGATATTGCACGAGGGCATCGGGCTTGGAGCAGAGGATGGCGGTGTGGTCCTGCGATCCGCCGAAGGTGCCGACGCCACGGTCGCCGGGAAGATTTTTGAAATTCTGGCCATTTTCGACACAGCCGAGATATCCGGATAAATCTTCCAGCGTGTGAATGTTGGAAGAATAAGAAGGGTGAGCAGGGAGATTATTGAGCTTGGAGAAAAGCAGGAAAAGAGCCACTACCAACGCGCTGGAACTAGATAATCCAGCAGCGCGCGGAAGATCGGAGGCGATGGCGATATGCGTGCCGTGCAAGGTCCCGAAATTCTGGGCCAGCCGCCTCACCACCGTCATCGGATAATTCGACCAGTGATCGCTGCGCGGCTGTAAATCAGCAGTGCCAGAAAACTCCACGGATTCGCCGCTACTGGTTTCGGTGATGCGAATGGTGTTGCTATCGCCTCGGGTCGCTGCAACGATTAATCCACGATCCACCGTGCAAAGCAGCGAACGGCCGCCGCAGTAATCCGTGTGCTTGCCGAGAAACTCCACGCGCCCCGGAGCATAGACCACGCTGGCAACATTGTCTGTACCCAAAGCTGCGAAGCATTTTTGCAGTAACAATTGCTTGGCATTGGCCTGTTCCGCTGTCATGCCGCTTTGGATCAATCGGTCATGCCACGAAATCATGGAGCAGCCTTTTGTGTCGCGGGTGCCTGCAGCAGATATCGATCAAACCAGTCGCCGATGGGTTGCATGTCCGATTGCATGTCGGGCCAGCCGTGATTTTTTCCCGGCTTGACGATCAGTTCCGCCGGCACGCCGGCGGCCTTGAGCTTGGCGATGAACTTTTGCGATTGCTCGATCGGAACCAGTACATCCGCATCGCCGTGAATGATCAGTGTCGGGGCAGACTGGGAGGTAATAGAATAGATCGGTGAAACCATCATTGCTGCGAGTAGTTTTTCCTTGCCGGTCAGCAGAATGAACTGATGATTTTTATTTTCCTTCTGAAAATCAAACGGCGGAAGGAGCCAATTCAGGTTGGTTTCCCAGGCGAGTTTCCCGGGGACTCCATAATTCAAAAAATCTGTCGGTGGAAAAAAACAGGCGACCGCTTCGATGCGCGATTCCTGCTGTTCGACCGGATCGGGGTTGTTCGGATTGCCCGAGATTGCGCGCACGCCCATCATCAGGGAAAGATGCCCGCCCGCCGACCCGCCGGTGATGCCGAGGCGATTGGGATCGATGTCGTAATCATGAGCGTGATAGCGAATGAATCGCACGGAGCGATGCATGTCGGCGACCGCATCGGTAATCGTGAAGCGTGGCTGGCTGCCGTGCACGACCGCGAAGACGGTGTATCCGCGCGAAGTCAGTGAATCGATGGCTCGGAGGAGCGCGGGGGTGTTGATGGATTCGTGCGACGAAAACCAGCCGCCGCTGACGCACCAGATAATTCCCGCGTGGTTGGGATGCGTCGTGGGACGAAAGACATCCATGGTTAGAGCCATGCCGAACTTGCGGCCATAGATGACGTCTTGCTGGCGGGTATAGGAATCTGCTGCATAAACTTGTTTGTTTACAAGAACCAAAGCCAATACGGCGAGTACGAAGAGAGAAATTATTTTCCCTCCCCTTGTACTCAGGAGGAGGGGTAGGGAGGGGGTTGTTAGAGAACGCTGAACGCTGAACGCTGACCGCTGAAAAGAAACCCCCACCCCTGCCCTCCCCGGTTCGACTTCGCTCACCACGGGCCTGCGTACAAGGGGAGGGAGAAAATGCGGTCTTTTAATTCTCATTCTGCGTTTCCCTTATCTCTTGCGGTTCGACTTGGCTCACTGAGTCCGCCTTGTCCTACCGTGACCTTGTCGAACGGTCCCTTGTCCCTGATTCATCACGTTATGGCTTATTTTCCATCTGTCCCAACGTAAATTTCACCGGCTGATCGCGCAAGGCGGCCCAGCGGACCAACGCCCTATGCAGATCATTGGCATTATTAATTTGCCCATCTTGGTCCCAGATCATGGTGAGGCGATGTTCGCCGAAGACCAGCGAATGATCCGTGCGCGTAGTAGGGTTGAATACATAAATATGCCCGCCATTTTCCACGTCAGTTAGCGGGATGGTCTTCACATATTCGCTGGGCGAGAACGTCGTGCTGATCGCGACGGATTTGTATCCCGGCTGATTGGCATCGCCAGCCACCATGCCGTAACCTGCCTTAGGGTCCTCAGTCCAGGTTTCGTTGGGGAAATTGCGAATTCCCATTCCCAGCTGGACATCGGAAAGATCATCTCCATCAATCTGCACCGTATCGTGAATGGTGCGGTCATCCCCGATAAGGTTAAGTGTGCGCGTGAGTTGATACGTCTTGCCGTTCAATGTCACCGGCCCGGTGCAACGCAGGCGCGTTTCAACGGAACCGATGAAAACGGGATCGACAAATTCGGTCGCATAGCTCGGCTGCGCCATCTTATCGCCGGAAACCAGATAAAGGCCGCCGATGCCGGAAGATTGACCTACTTTGAGAATATCCATGCCCCAATAGTGCATCTTATGGTAGCTTTCGCCGCGCATCTGATACGCTTCGACATTCCGCAGGCCGAGGCCAGCTTTGGTCTTTCCCCAGCAATCGATCGACATCCCGTTGGTGTTCGCGCCCGGGCCAGTCTCGATGCGGAAAGCGACATACCAGTTTTCAAAGGAGTGATATGCCTTGCGCGCGTCGTAGCCGCTCTTGGCTGGGAAGCCAGGCAAATTTAATCGCTGCGGAGCGGTATAAAGATAGAGTAATTTCTTTGCGTGTGCTTTAAGTGGCAGATCGAAAATTAATTCGCCGTTGCTCACCTGGAATGGCACGAAATTCAGATTCGCATTTTCACGCGGAGCGGGTTTGGTGGTCGGATCGACCACCACGATCTGCCCATCTTTGGCATCGGGCAGCACGGCCTGAATATCTTTGAGCTGGATATCAAACAATGCTGCTTCGTTACCCACATCAGCGGGATTCTCCACGGTAATGCTGGCCCGCTGCGTAACGGGACCGAAATCTTTCAGCTCGAACCATTTATCCGCAGCATGAACAATTGACGTTGCTCCGAGAAGAATCAGCACCAAAGTCTTTTTCATATTTTTATCCTTCGCTTGTTTACGCGGGCTAATCGCTTCGGCGGTGAGTTGCTAGCCACTAAAGCGGCTAGCCCGCATCTATCGTCCGAGCCATCCTCCGTCGACGTTTAGAATCGCGCCGTTTACATAGTCTGCATCCTTAGATGCCAGGAACATCACGGTTCCAGCGATTTCATTAGGCTCGCCCCAATGCCCCTGGGGGATTCGGCTGAGAATTGCTTTGTTGCGCTCCGCATTATCTCGCAGCGCCTGTGTGTTATCCGTGGCGATATAGCCCGGCGCCACCGCATTAATGTTGATCCGCAACCCCGCCCATTCATTGGCGAGTGCCTTGGTGATCCCGGCTATTCCATGTTTACTGGCTGTATATGCTGGCACGGTAATTCCACCTTGGAACGAGAGCAGCGAGGCGATATTTACGATCTTGAGCCGCGCCGGCTCCGCCTGCTCTTTCATCCTGCGCTCGATCCACCATCGCGCCACCGCCTGCGTGAGAAAAAATGGCGCGCTCAAATTCACCTGCAACACTTCCTGCCAATCTTTTTCCGAAAAATCGACCGCGGGTGCTCGCCGAATCATTCCCGCATTGTTCACCAGCACATCGATCCGGCCGTATTTTTCCAATATCCCCTGGACCAGATCATTGATCCGCTCGGCGGTGGCGGTCGCGAAATCAAATTGAATCGCCTGGTATTTTTTTACTTCCTCCGCAATTTGCGCATGGCTTGATCTGGCGATGCCAACCACCTGCGCGCCTTGTGCTGCAAACTCGCGCGCGCAAGCTGCCCCGATTCCTTTATTTGCCCCGGTGATTACGACAATCTTGTCAGTAAATCGGTTCATTTCAATTCCGCCAGCGGGGCCGGGTCCATATCGTCGTAGGTTTGATTTTCACCGGCCATCGCCCAGATAAATTTATATGCAGCCGTCCCGCATCCGCAGTGGATGGACCAGGGCGGGGATAGCACGGCCTGATCATTCTTCACCCAGATATGCCGCGATTGCTGCGGGGGCCCAAGAAAATGCGACACGACATTCGCGCCCAGATCAAAATAAAAATAAATCTCGCTGCGCCGCAGGTGCGTGTGCGGCGGCATCGTGTTCCAAACGCTTCCCTCCTCCAGATGCGTGAACCCCATTACCAACTGACAACTCTTAATCCCACCTGCATGAATGTACTGATAAATCTTCCGGCGATTCGCCGTCGTTTGCGCACCGATCTCTTTGGGCTCCACATTTTGTTTCGCGACATGTGTAGTTGGATAGGTCTGATGTGCTGGGCAGCTCATCAGATAAAATTTCGCCGGCGATCCTGCATCCGCTGAGGCAAATTCCACCGCCCGACTCCCCATTCCAATATAGAGACAATCCAGATTCGCCAGCTCAAAAGTCTTGCCATCCACGCTGACTCGCCCCGCCCCGCCGACGTTGATCATCCCCAGCTCTCGCCGCGCCAGAAAAAATTCCGTGCCGGTTTGCTTGTTTGGTTTCAGCGCCACATTCCCGCTCGGCATCACTCCGCCGACCGCCAGCCGATCCAGATCGGTAAATCGCCAATTGATTTCATTGCCAAACAGATTTTCCAGCAACATCGCTTTCCGCAGCGCGGCTGTTTCCATCTTTTGCACATCGTGGGGCAGCGGCGAATGGTAAAAATTAGTTTCCATCAGTGTTGCCTATTTAAAATTCATCGCCGGTCTTTTGCAAATAGGTGAAGAAGCACATTTTTTCAATTCCATCAATGTTGCCCCGCAAGGAGAACAATTTGAAATACCACGCACGGTCACTTTCTGTAGGCGCTTCCGGTGGCGCCGATGCCTGCCCAACCACGCGGGCCGCTTCCACGCCCATCACATAATCGCAGAGATGCAGGATATCCAGTTCATCCGCCGATTGCGTGGAAAGCACATATAAATTCTGCTCTCGAATTGGCTTTCGCAAATACCGCTCAGCCATATTTATTTTTACAGCATCCAACGCATCCAGATACGCCAACGTCGCCGAATCGGCTTTCCACTCATTGGCTTGGCGTTCCTCTTCACGATAGTGGTTTAGCGCTGCCTCCAGATGTGCCTGCATTCGCTCGTAGAATTGCTCGACCTCGTCGCCAGCGAGCCAGCGGACCATGATCGTCTCCCCCGGCCGACGGTGGATGTGATAATCATTAGTCGTGAGTTGCTTGTTTTGCGGAATATTCAAAACCCGTTTTGCTTCCTCAATCGACTCAGCTGGCAGCACCGGCGTTTCGGCGATCCGGGCCCGCTCCAGTTTCATCAGGGCCTTTTGCAGGTCTCGTGCCAGCTCAACAGGCAGATCAACCCGAATCTCCGCATCGAATTTCCGTATCGCCTCATAGCAGGCAGCAAACTCCGCATGCATGCGAAATTCATCCGCTTTTTCCTTAGCTCTCCCTGCAGCATCCCTGGCCTGCTCGTTAGGCGATTCTTCTGGCTCATCAAACATATCCCAGAAGAATAATCAAATTTCCCCAAAAGCCCACGGGCAATCCTCTGCAACTCCCAAAAGCTCGCTTGCCGATTGCTCTTGTCACGACTAGGATGATGCGAAACCGGGCGGTTGGCGCAGTTGGCTAGCGCACCAGCATGACACGCTGGGGGTCACAGGTTCGAGCCCTGTACCGCCCACTAATTGACAGTCGCACAGTTTCGCATCTTCTCGTTCCACATCGTTACTCCTTGCAATTTCTGAGCTTGGCGATTTCTCTTCCGAAAGCGGCGCGACGCCTTGCGAGGTCAAACGTGCAGATGCTGCACCGGATTTTGCAGCGCTTGAATCTTCCAACGTACCCGCCGCTTTTGTGAAATGCTCATCGGTGATCTGCAGATAGTGGTCGCGTGCTACTACTTCACTGTTGCCAATCCACGCACAGACTACATGAGCGGGCCAGGTTTCGGTCAGTTCTGTTTGGCGGGAAGATCGCAGGTTTTGAAAGAGTTTTGGCCAGGGCTCTATTCCCGCCTTGTCCAGAATTCGCAAGAATTGTGTGCGCAAATTGACGGAGGGACTGCGATATCGCGTGATGACGTAAATTGCTCCCTCTTCCGCCTGCTCAAATGCTTGAAGTAAAAGGCCTTTTAATTCTGGAAAAAGTGGAATCAGCCGTGATTCTTTGCCCACATGATGTTCCGTCTTGCTGGCTCGGATCAGCACCTTGGATTGATCCCAAAGCACATCGTTCCATCGGAGTGCAAGAATTTCGCTGGGAACGCGAACGCCGCCGTAGCGCGCAAATGCAATAATCAACTTCCATTCGATATCGGAAGCCTGCTCAATCGCCTTATCAATGACTGCTCGACTGATGAATCTCAACCGTTGCGGGTTTTTCTGCGAGCCAGGTTTGATCTTGGAGAATGGACTTTTGCCGATCAATTCGCCATCCACGGCATCTTTGAAAAACTGCCGCGCTCTCAACACTATTTTAGCCACGTAAGCAGTCGAGTGCTTAGCGGAAAGATTTCGCTTGAAGTCCAGGGCATCGGCGATGGTGATTTCAGGCACCGGCTTGTCGGCACCAAAGAATGCCACCAGCTTATCACGAGCCTGTTTGAGAGTCGTGATGGACCAAGCCTTCATATCGGCCTCGCGCCGACCGATATAAGCATCGATCATTTTCCCAAGTACCAGTACGCCCTGCGTGGGCGACAATCGTCGCTCTGTCAGTCCATTGGTGGCAATACGCGCATGTAGCTCATCATCAATGGAGGAAAGCCAATTGACCGTATCGACGTGAATGGGCATCCCAGTTTTCTTGGCGACCGCCAATCGCTCGATATGGAGCTTTACACCTTCCGCCGTTCGTTGATCACATTTTCCGAGGCGAATGGTGTGACGCCTGTCGTCGGTGCCGACGAACTGGATTGCTCGCCGGCCCTGTTCATTGCTTACGCTGGCCATTGTTCGCTCCTATTTCTGTCTGCTGGCGCGTCCAATCGTCCAAGTCGGCGGCACGATACCGCACGCATTTTCCAATCTTCAGCGACGGAACGATTCGATTCTTGGTCAATTGCCATAGAGTCCGTGGACTGATTGCCAGGCGACGGGCTGCTTCACGGGTATCAACGAGAATTGCCGCGCCTTCGTTATTGGATTTTCTGTTCATCATACGTCAGCTCCAGAAGGTCGGATCAAATCCGTTTCACCATTTACTTTGCGTGCTGCCGCGCGCTTCCGCGCGTCAAATAAGACCTCGCAATTCCTTCGACCCAGAATGATGAAGTCTCTACGCCTGCGGATAGCTCAAGAGCAAGGATAATACGGACCAGGCCCATCATCCTTATCGTCGTCGGATGCCGCGCTTGGATCGTAGGCCAGTCCCCCGACAACAATGACGGCAATATTAATTAGAAAAAGTATTGCAGTGAACATAACAAAATCCTTTCGGTAAAAAATATCAGCTCTCATTCTCGGTCCGGGCCCCGGTCATCACGTCCCTTGTCGTCTCGCGATGGTGGCTGCAGGCGACCGGCAAGCACAGATTCTTCCTCATAAGAAGGTGCATCTTCGCGGCGAGACTCAGCAATTTCGCCGGGAGTGGACATTCCAGGCATGGCGTAATTGGTGGGCTGAGCAATCGGCGACTCTGCGTGTGGTGTGGCCGCAGCGCGAAGCTCAGCCAAGCCTTGCAGCCAGTAACCTTTGAGTGCCGACGCACCCCATTTTTGGTTTTCGATGTCTTTATTTGGCATAAAAATCTCCTTGAATGCAGAAATCACTTGGGACGCATCTCGCGGAAACGATCTACGAGAAGTTCCTGATCGATAATCGAATCATTCAGATCGATAGCCCGGTCCTTGATATCGCGGTCATAGGAAAGAATTCGCAGCAGAACTAAGCCCGATGCGGCCATGAGGTAATAGCCGAGCGGACGATAGAGGAAGTGCAGCCCATAGCTGCCCGCCAAGGCAATGATGGCCTCGACGTATTTGACATTCACTTCCTTCCACTCAGGCAATAACCGGCAGAGATAGGGATGGCCGTTATACCGTGAGTGCAGAAGCTCCTTGCCGCGCCAATACTGGATGAAGGCGCGAATGCCGACAAAGCCCCAGCGGATGGCGTACACCCCCATGAAAATAAACATCGGATAGGGATTCTGCTGGGGGAATAAGAAAGCCAGAAACAGGAACATGGCGATCAGGCCGCCCACTCCGCAGCCTACGTAATAGCAGCCGAAGTCGGAGTGGAGGAATACTTCCACGGTCAATGCTGCACCACGTCCGATTCCCTCGATGATGCCTGCCAGCAGTTGGGCGCTGGCTTGTCCGGCAAAATCAGATTGTCCTGGGCCTTTCGGCATAAATACCTTTCCTCTTGCTGGTTTTTTAGTGCTGCAAATCCTGGCTGAAGGTCACTTTCATCCAGTTCTTTTTGGTAGTCTTAAACGCAGCACCGTTCCTGAAGACGATGCAATCGACCTGGCCACGATTGGCAGTGCCGCCGGTACGCAGTTGCGAGAACTCGGCGGGTTGGACTTCGTACTCGAAAATTTCACTTACCCCTGATGTACTGCCGAGGCGTGTATGGGTGTGGAACATGTCGTCATATCCGTAGTTATTGTTGGCGTTGACAACATACTGTTTGCAGCGCCCGATCAGGCCAGCGGCGTACTCGTTGCTTACCGGATCGGTGTTCGCATGAAAAATCTTGGTTGCAAAATTGGAGAGATATGCATCGGCTTCCGCTTTTCCAGCTGGTCCACCACCAAGAGTCGCAATCACGCTGGAAATGCTCTGGGTGAGCAGCACGTTGCAGACGCGCGAGGAACGTGAAGTGGAAGTAAAGAGAAAATCCGTCGCCGGGTGAAGGAAGAAGTGACCTTCATCCATCCACAAGACCACAGGACGTTGGTTGTCAGGATCGCGGCGCTCAATCGACTTCTGAAACGCGAACTTCCAAAGTGAAGCAGCATACAAACCAATCTGCCCATAAATTTTCAGTGGCATCGAGACGACGATGATCTTGCCCTGCTCGATGGCCATGGGATCAATGTTTGTCCCTTGAGTAAACAGATCACGTAGAATTCCGCGCAGAAGCGGATCGGCCATCGAGGTGAACGTGGAGAGGATTACACTCCTCGTTTTCTCTGAAAGGGCAGGCCACTCGCAGAGGAAATAATCCGCAACCAATTCAAAATCCCGGTGCTGGCTGGCCGACTTGGAGCGCCTATCGCCTTCGGTCAAGTGTTTGAAACAAGCCGAGCGCGAACGCCATTCCTCGCTTTTGACATGATCTAATGAAGATGGAGCCGAGACGGCCAATTGATAAAGCAGCGGAATGCTGATCTGTCCCGTGGCTATCACCGCTAAATCGACCAGGTTACGAAGCAACTGTAAAACTGCCTTGCGCCAATATTGCTCTCCTTCTTTCCCGCCGCCGTTGCCCCCATCTTTCTCACCCAGGTCAAGCAGCGCGGAAAACATCTGCACGAGGTTCTCTGTATGGCCACAACCATCGCCACCACGAGTGAGTTCAAATGCCAAGGGATCAAAGCGCCAATCTCCGCGTGGACCAAATTCGATCAAATCTTGTATTCTGCCGGCTTCCGCGGCGTAGCGGCGCCATAGCTCTGGCTCATCAGGCTTGGCGCACAGCACCAACACGCCCGCACCCGCGGAGAGGAGTGACATCGCCAGCCTGCGGCCACTGCCGGTGGTCTTGCCTGAACCAATCCCGCCAACAAAAAGAACGTTCTCCACTGCATTGCCAATTGTGAATGTATCTTGCTTCGAGAGGCTAAAGAGTGGATTTCGCAAAGAAAATGCTTCTGTAGCCAAGGCGACAGTCTCCCTTCCTTTGCGGGAGCAATTAAATATCCATTTAAACATAGTAATTGCTCACTTTCTAGAAAGTATGCCTATGGCTGCATCATCTATTGCGTCGGGAAGGGAAAACTTGCATATGCATAAGATGCGATGGTGACGCTGAAGACATTCTGCCTGCATAGTCCGCTACCGGACGGCATAAAGTGCCGGTGCCTGTGCGGGCGGCAATAAAATGTTTCCCTCAAATAATTGTTTAACGATAATTTTGACTTATTTTCTGCGTATGGCCTTGAGCGCGCCGACAATACCGGCAGGAATGGCCAGGAATGGTGAAATTGGTATCGGAATCGCAGTTAAAATTGAGACGACCAGGCATTTGATGAGGGCTGAGTCATGGTCGTCGCCATACCATTTTCTCTGCATTTTATAGACGATGAATCCCAACACCCCGGCAATCAAGACGCCCAGCGGTAGAAGGGTCTCTAAACTAAAGGTATCGGTGCCAAATACCATCAGATCGATCAGAACCGTGAGGACCGCGGCACGTGGATCAAGCCCGAACATTTGCGCCAGTCCCCGTGAAGCAGCTACGACCGGCGGCATCACGTCGGAGGATTGGGTAGTAAAGTTGGGAGCTGGCAGGTTTTGGATAACAGTGCGATCATTATCCACGATCTGGACAATGGGTGGAGGCACTAGCGCCTGAGGAACAACGTGTACTTCACATTGAGACATGATGATCTCCTATAAAGGTTTTCAAAAGCTCTTCCGAGTCAGGCCGCCTGCGGCGCAGGCGATTCCTCGATCGGTTTGTTTTTTAATTTCTTCAAAAATATGTCCAGAGACGTGCCTTCCGTGCGCGCCTGTTGCGCGTGGCTAAGCAGCTTTCCAAGCAGTTCAATCAAGGAATTCAGATCCAGCGCCGAAGCACTCACCGTCACCGTCTGCCGGCCATCCAGCCTCGCAATGATGTGCGTAGGCCGATGAGAAGGACCCCGTTTTCCGCGCTGCTTTCGTTGCCGCGCCTTGATTTCACCACTCAGTCCATCGCGGGTCAGTTCGCCACTGGCAACCCGGGCCGCGAGCTGGCCTTGTTCTGCGGCGTTTTTCACCTGGGTCAGCTCGTAAGCCGCTGTAACGGGCAATTCGCCACTACGGATTTGCTCTTGCATAGGCTCGGAGAGGGACAGCAGTGATAACAGCTTGCTGACTGTTCCATTGGAGAATCCTAGTTTTGAGGCTGTTTGTGTTGCATTCCAACCCGTCTCTTTCATCAGCGAGTCAATCGCTTTGGCCTTCTCCAATGGCGTTAAATCTTCGCGCTGTGCATTTTCGATAATCTGCCGAATAAGAACCTCACCCTGACTCAGGCCGCTTTTCTCGACAATTGCGGCAACAGTGGCCCATCCCGCCTTTCGTGCCGCTCGTACACGGCGCCCTCCGGTGAGTAGGCTATACATATCACCATCCAGAGGAATCACATGAATCGGCTCTTGTTGACCACTCTCCCGCATGCTCTGCGTCAAGCCCAGAAGCGATTCTTCGTCGAATCGCTCGCGGGGCTGCTTGCCGCTAATGATCTTGCTGAGTTCGATCTGCTGAATAATTCTCTGGGACATTTTGAAATCTCCTTTTCTTTATGCGACACCCGATCCGCTCCTTTTACTAGGTCATCACTCAAGTGCTGTGATGCTGACCCACAACCACGAGAGGTTTCATAATTTTCTTGCCAACTACGCCAGCCGCATGCTTAAATTCGAGCAGGCAGGAGATGAGGCAGTGTGGACAAGCGGTCGTGGGAGAAGGCGCAAGCAGAATGGATAGCTCAGACGCAGGCTCTGCTGGACGAGTTACCCGATGATTTTTCGCAATGCGGTGTAAAGGCGGCCGAAATTACCCACCTCTTCAGAGCGGCGTTAGCCCGATCGCTTCAGCCTCGCCTTAACGCCCATATAGCAATGATGCCTCATGAAACGGTTGCTGAAAAATCGGCGCTGGCCACTTATGTCAATCGTGAACTGCATAAACTAGGGTTAGCGATTCGCTGTCCGCGCACGGGAGGGCCGGCGATTCTTACGGGAGACGCGCGCGATGACAATGACGAAGTGGGCCGGTTTCGCCTGCTGGTGCGAGGCGATTCATTCCATCGATCCAGGACGGTAACTTCGGCGACTCTTTTCGACTTGGAACTTATCGAAGATGGTCCGCGCCAAGAGGGGATGAGCAAAGCAGCCAGGCAAAAAGCATCCAAATCAGGGGGTTCGGCTTCCGGCCGTTAGTTTGAATGATGATGGCATGATTCGTGGCAGATGCGCAAGTCTTTCGCGCGGCGAATAACCGCACGCCCTAAGCAATTCTTCTGCCATCTTATGGTTGCGCATAAATAGAAATTGAAACGAACACTCCTGCGGCATCATCGACTTGATAACTGGCAGATCTACGTACGCCCGCTCTACCATCGGCAAAACCTGATCTGCTAATACGCATAAGCGTTTATCCCCTTTATAAGCAAATAAGGCTTTCCAGCACGTGATTGTGGACTCAAAGGAGGCTCGTTTCCCTGGGGTGAGCGAGGGAATCTTTGACAGGCTAGCGGTGAGCTTGTCAATCCATCGGGCATTACGTCCAGCCTCCCCGCTGTTCTCGCTTGTACCAGGAGATTGGCCATTGTCTCCTGTCTCTATGATGTGTCTGACGGCTGCCACCTCTACCTTCGTGCCCTCGCTATTCCAACGCGCCTGATTCAGATCCGGAAATTTAACGATGCCCTCATTAGCACATTTTTCGGCTTTATTCAAAAATGACTTATAAGTTTGGATGCCCTGTGGATTAGCCAAATAGGCTTGGAAGAAGGCGCCTATATAAAGCGACGACTTGTAGCGAAGGGGATTCGGTACCGTGTCAGTCATCGGGTCATGACCATGCCGCCAAATCAAATCATCGCTTGCCATTTCACTGGCGAGACCGGGGAGGGGCATCAGGCACGGGAGTTTATCGCCGCCACGAACGCTTCCCATAATTATCGCCGCCTGGGCAAACCACTTTATGCGCTCGGCCGCATCGTGAATGAGCAATGTTAACTCGCGTATCAAGCGCGCCTGCGTCAGCGCCGCCGCATTTACAAGAGCAGGATTTCGTGATTTGTGATGAATAATGCCTAAATCACGAACTAAATCCCAAGAGGAGATATAGCTTGCCAAAAGCGAAGCCTTAATGCGAATGCAACCCTTGAGGATGATGGCGGCATCGGCAATGTCGAATTCTGCCTGATCTAGCGCTGCATCCCGCAACGCATCATACTTAGCATCCTCCGCGAGTTGGCCGGCCGACACGATCAGCAATCGATTTTGCGGAACCCGCCATTGCGCCGTCTCAATGGATAGTTCTTCGAGGCGATCCATAAGGTTCGAATGTGCCGAGGTCGGAACAGGGACGACCGGAGGCGGGTCGGCGTCTTGTTCGCCAAGTCGCCCATTGCGAATCAGGGCGCGGCAAATCAGCCCATACTGCTCCGGTTGCGGAGTGGTGCCATATTTTTCCATGCGTTTGAGAACGTTGAAACTTACACCGCAGGCATTGGCAATGAGCCCAAACTTTCCCCCCAATTTGCTATTCCGCTGCTTATTAAAATTTCCAGAATCCTCCTCTTCCGGCAGCGGAACTTTGATCGTGCTCTTGGTCCGCTTCTCTTCCTCAATCCAAGCGAATAAAGCGTCAAAGACTGTCTTGCGAGAGAAAAACTTTTCGAGTTCAGCCTCTTCAGCCTCACGCTTCCGATGATTTTGAAAGATATACATCGTCGTGCTCAAGAAACTGCGAGACACTGGATATCTGTCACGACCGACTTAGTGAATTAGCGCTCTTAGCGCTCTTGAAAGATTCACTCTCTCAATCCCGTAAAAAGCTTCTCGAATAAATGCGGTTGGATACCGCTGGCTCGAATCAACCATTTTGGCATTCGAGATAACTACGTCTTTCTCCGAAAGGATCTCGGTGATGCGCATGATTTACATTCCTCAAACTGCAGCCTTCCGTTCCGGCAAGGGGCACAATAATGCCCCGCCCAGTAATAATCGCGCGACTTGCGCGATGTCACCACTGCCGCCAGCCCGAATCGCTACGCACCATCCTAAGTTTAGACCGGACTGTCCGCACTTCCAATTTCGTCGCGACAGTTTTGAAACGCTTCATTTTCCGGCTGGGGATGGCGTCGAACTCTATCTCGAACAGGTATGCGACATTTATTACCAAACCGAAGCGCGTGAACTCATTCGCTTTCTAACGGTGGTTTTTTTAGACATGGCACATACGCAAACCATGGCATCCGATCTCATCCATATTGAGCGCTCCTCGCTAAGCGTAGCTAAAAATTATGGCGAGATTGGCGCCAGGCCGTTGGCTAATATTCTGAGTCATCCACAGGTGGTAAAGGAACTCCTAGATCAACTTCCGCTCCTCCGCCGCCAACTGGGCCGTGCAGCATTTATTGCCGATGCAGAATTCACCGCTTCCCGCATCCGTTCTACTCAGACAAAACTGGATGTTATCGCTTACGAGATTCTATGCCGACACATTGAATATTGTAGCAATCCATTAGGCGGTAATCTCAGGGATGCAATCCCGGGCTGGTACAATAAAATAGAGATCACTCACGCCGAAACTTTGGTAGAGCAATTAGGCGATTCTGGCTTTGCGTCAGACTATCTCCTCGCTCTTGAGCGCGAATGGCTCGATATCTTTGTCTATGTCTGGGCAGCCGCTGAAGGCTTAGGAGCCGTGGACCTCTGGAAAGTTGGCTGATTAAGTATTTGAGGACACGGAAGATGCTCAGATCCTGATCCGTTCAATTTCATCGAGGGTAATTTCATCGCTGGTGCGGTCATAGAGCTTCGTCGTGCGCGGGCTCTCGTGGGCCGCGATGATCTGGGCATTTTCAATCGTGCCCCCGTTTTCCAAATACGCGGTGATGCCGGTGGCTCGGAAGGTGTGGCAGCAGGTTCGCAGCGGCAATCCGGCATGGCGCGCTCGCCGACGAATCATGTGCCACACGTCTTTTCGACTCATCCGATGAAGCGTCAACCTGTCTGTGCGGCCGGCCGCCGAACGAAAGAGCGGTGATTTCAATTCGTCGCTAATCCGCGCTGCCTGCAAATACACATCGAGATACGCTTCGGTGTTATGGTGCGCCGGCACCTCATGATGTTTGCCGCCTTTCTCATGCAGTCGTAACCACCAGCGCTTACCGTTCTGCCAATAGTCTTCGACATTCATATTGATGACCGCGCTGACACGTGCGAAAGAATAGACCATGGCCGCGATCAATGCCCTGTCCCGTTTTCCAACCAGAGTCACGGTGTCGATAGAGTCCAGCAATTGCCGCGCTTGTTCTGCCGACAAAACGAGCGTCTTTCCTTTTTTAACAACGTGCTTCGGACCACGCACTGAGGCGGCGGGATTGAATGACAGCACCTGGCCAACCACCAACCAATCCATAAGCATCCGAATGGCCGCCAGATGCTGTTTCACCGTGGGCGCAGATTGAACCTGCATGATTTGCTCAACGTAAGAGGCAATCGCAAACGGCTGCAGATTATTGAGATTCAGGCCGTTTTCGTGACACCAGGTGAAGAATTGCCCAACCGCATGGCCATATGCCGCGCGAGTATTGCGATTGCGGATATTGGCTGTGAAGAATTCGACGAAGCGACGGCTCGCATGCTCGCCTGCCTCCACGACAATTTGCGGAAGCTGCACGGTGACTGTTGCGCAAATATCACCACCAACGATTTTGACGATATTCGATCCCATTTTCCCCAACTTCCTTCTTCATCAGTCATAACGTCCTTTATGACTTACGATCAAGAACTGAATCATCCCCAGTTTGGCACAGCGTCTTCGGTGGCTTTGATAATGGCTCGTAGGACAGCGGCAATGGACGTCTTGATTCGATGGAGCATGATTCGGGCGATGGTGAATAAAGAACACTGGTTTTTGCCGGTGCTGCCCCAGTGGCTGGGAGAAAAGGTTTTCAAGGCCATCAGCCCCAGTCCACACAGCAGCAGATAAGCGATGGCCATGATCAGGAGCAGGCGGTCCAGACGATCGGCTTGGGTGATGCGGGTGTCACGCAGGCTCCAGCCATTGCGCTTGTTCTTTTGATCCCGAAAGAGTTCTTCGATGCTCATTCTCTGGCCATAGAGCCGGCTGATGGCGGCGGGGCCGGCGCTGAGGTTGCTCATCAGGAACCAGCATTCATCGCGTCTTTCGGGCAGGCCATGCACCCAGCGGATGACGATATTCTGCTCCACACTGTTGCGCTCGCGGTAAGCAACGGACTGGAGCAGCTTGCAGATACCTTTGTAAACCGGATAGTTCAGCAGCGTTCCGCGGTAGCTGCCAGAGTGAATGACCACCTTGGGCTGAATGCGGATGACATAGGCAAAGTGATGGTGCTGACAGAAGCGCGCCAGCTCGGTTCTGCCAAAACCCCGGTCCGCCAGGATCACTACCTGAATCGAATCTGGAATCATGCTGCGGAGAACCAATAGCAAAGCTTCTTCAAAGCTGTTGCGCGAGCGATGTCCGTCGAGGACATGCTTGTTGCAACTGCTCCAGCAGAGGGGAATGGATCTGCCTTTGAAGACCGCTGAAGCCATCAGGGTCTGAAAGCCTTTGATGTCGGTCCAGTCCAGGCTGATCAAAAGCTTCTTTTTTCTCTTCCTGAGAATCCTCCTGATGATCCCGCGCATGGCATCGGCCGTTTCGATGCGCTCATTGGCGCAGAATCGCCAGCAACGCTTAATCTGATGCTTGGTCAGGCCGGCCATTTGCCTTGCGATGTTGGCCAGGGATATCCTTTGAACACTCAGGCAGGCCGTGACTAAAACCGCTAACGTTTTAGCCTGGGAAAGACGCAATGAATCAGCGCAGGCAGCAACCACCCACGCTGTCGCATCCATGCGACGCATGATCGACTCCTTTCGATTATGTGCCGGGTGGCCGACCCGAGTCCGTTACAAGCGGACTCGGGCTATTTTATGCACGGAACTAAATCTATGACGAAACTGGGGATGATTCAGGATCAAGAAGAATTGACCGCACTATATATATAGTCAGAAAATGTGGCATCGCGGTCACATCGCACTTCACCACTCGATTGTTTCCACCACGACATCGCTTTTATCAGCTTGAAGAATGGTGCTCTGATCCGATTCCGCAATCCAGGGAACACGGTGGCGAATGATGCCCCCCAGTAGGCTAATTTGCTGCCTAGCTATCGCGTTGAGATTCCGACCCTTTATTTTAATTGTCTCATCAACGACATAAAGCGTGATACCGGAGGACGGATCAAAATCGATCTTTTGAATCCAGCCAAATCCAATCGCGCGCAAATTGCCTGTCTTTTTCCGCAGTTCCAGCATCTCTGCTCGATCTCGTGATCCACGCAAAAATCCGAAGGCTCCCAAGTTTTCTGTTCCTTCCGCGTCTGATTCACCCGCAGATTCGATACCCTCGCCAAATCGGTTTGCATACTTTTGAAGTGTAGTGTTACCGCTCATACGTTACTCCCTGTCTTTGAATGTTGTGGCGATCCATCTTGCGCTCTGCCTGCCCGTGTCGGCCTATCCGAACCACTGCTTTCTCTCGTTCACGACACTGCCGCATAGCTACGAATTCCGTTGCGCTAAGGCGATCTTCGGAATGACTGACCGCTTCTAGCAATGAATCTTTTTCGTCGCAGTAGATTTGACACATTTCACGCCCGCGCGAAGCAGCTACATAAAAACCCTCGCGGCTCGCCGCAGCAAAGGATGCCGATGAAATCCCCACAAAGACTCTATCTACGGTCTTCCCTTGAGCAGATTGACTGGTTGTCGCATATCCGTGGGCCAGATGCCCGAAATCCTTATCAATCGTCCAGCCGTTAGTCAGGCGAATATCGCCCTTCGCCGTGAAATTTTTCACAGTAAACAATGCACCATTATTGAGTCGATGCAACCCATCGGCCGTCTTCCCGTTGTGCGTGATGCGAATCACATCCGATGTTGAGAGCGGAAGCACTTCCGGCCGAAAGGTGGTGAATCGCTCTGCCTGATCCAGCGGAAGAGGATCGTGGCCGACCACTACACGATCACCTTTTTGAAATCCTTTCTTTGCATTCTGGTGGAATACTAGAACATCGCCGGGAGTGTAGTGGATTGGATCAGCCCTCTCTGCTGTAGTCAGATTTGCATTGTGAAGGACACGAAATTGTCTTTGCTCGGATCCGAGCTTGCCTTCGCTGCGCAATAGCGAGCGAATTTCCGCTGTCGCCCACTCATTTTCCAAATGGGTCGGCGTGACAATAAGGGCGGACTTACCGTCTTTGGTGGCGGCCACATAATCGCTGGCCAAAAGCTTGTAACGCTCAGCATCGGGGAACTGCCGAATCCAGCCCAGTTGATCTAGCTGCTTAAACCCTCGCTCCGTGTAGCCTTCGGACAACATCTTTACGGCCTCTTTATAATCCCCTCTTTGGCGCTTTATGTCCTTTATCTCAGCCGGAATTAATCCGGCTTCCTTCTCAAGTAGCAGCAATGCAGTGCCGCGATCAACGGGACCGTGCTGGCGTTTATCACCGGATAATATAACGCGAGCGTCAAGCTCATCAGCCAGATCAAAAACCTGCGCAGTCGTGCGGCTGCTAAGCAGCGACGCTTCGTCGATCCATATTATCTGATCACGGATTTTCTCATGCAGTCTTTTATCCTTCAGTAATCGTGCGACCGTTTCTGCATCGCTAAAACCTTCGTTGCGCAGCACTCCCCTGCTCGCTTCCGCTGAGGGTGCGAATGTGAACACATGTTTCCCCTGCGCTGTTATTGCTTCCGTGGCCTCTGACATCATGGTGGTTTTGCCGGTGCCGGCGACACCACGAATCAGAATCACTCGATCCGTCGACTCCAGCACATGTTCCACCGCGCGCCGCTGGCCGTCGTTGAGCCATTCTCGGCTGAAGACATGACCTCCATTGCCGAGCGGCCGGCACGTCCCCCGGCCGCTTCGTGCAAAATCAAGCATTCGCTGTTCTTCTGAAAGGACCGCATGCGTTGTCGCAAAGCGTCGACCGTCTTTCTCTCCCACGATGATATCCTGATTCCTCACCGCCTCTTCTGCTACGTCGGGCATCGTCTCGCCCATACATCTTCTGATAGCTTCGGCCAGCAACGTCCGCTGAGGGACGACTGACTTTCGCTCGAAACAATGGTCAATCGCAAGCTTTGCCGCGGTGTGTGCCGAGGGCAAATGTTCTGCGATAGGTGTCCTGCCAATTCTTTCTGTTGTTTCGACAATGCCGGATCGTTCATCATCTGCAAGACGCGACCACCACTCACGGCGCAGTTCATCCATCGTAAGATTCTTTTGCTTGCGCTCTCTGGTTTTCGCTCCCAGCTCGGATTTTTCACGGGCATCAGTGATGCCCTTGGTTTTGGCCAATTCTTCAATGAGTGCGGTTCGGCGAGAGAACCGTTGAACAACCGATGCGGGGATATTGCTGATTTCCCACCCTTTCCTGGTGCGTTCAACCGCCAGACCGAAATCCATTATGCGCCGCGCCATGCGCGAGTGAAATCTTGCCTCAAAGTAGGGCGCGTCGCGCTTTAGCTCCATGAACTGGCCTGCCTTCCAGCGATTCTCTTCTCCGTCAAATGTGGTGTTGAGCACGAAGCAGTGGGCATGAAGGTGAGGGTCAGGGACGCCATCTACTGGACGCGACGTGAAATGAATATATTCGCCCCAGATCATTTCACCCGTCGTGCGGTCTTCATTCTTACCGCCTGCGCGCACGCGGGTTTTGATTTCCTTTTCCATCTCCAGCATGGTTTCGTTCACGGAATCACGAAATGCTTCAAGAATGCGCGGATCGCCGGTAAGGCCATACAGAACCGAAACGCTCTTAGGCACGTGAAAATTAAAATCATACCCTACTCTTCGTTCTGCTTTTCGTCGCGAAGTCAACGTTTGGCCCGTTGCCGGATGGCGGTTGTCACAGAGCGCTTC
>DASXDR010000178.1:0-45094 GCA_036490535.1 Tepidisphaeraceae bacterium
GCCGGCTCGATTCCGTTCCTGGCGACCGTAGGCATTCAAGCCAATGCGACGATTTTCCTCCGCATCAATACTGATCCGGATAACGCGCAGACGATTAATTTCCTCGCTCCGGTTCCGGGCGGCACGGGAACCATGCCCGAGACTTTTACGCTCCAACCCTCTTCGTTCGGGTTGTATCTGGTAGGCGATCTGACGCTCCAGAAGGGCCCGATCGATTTCGTGCTCGCGGGCGTGTTCGATATTGATTTTAAGTACGATTCCGGCACCGGCGACTTCACGTTCAACCTGTTCGCCTTTGCGGAATTGACCCTGGAGATCAGCGGGCAGAATCTATTTACGTTCGATGCGATCGGGTTGATCCAGATCAACAACGATGGGTTTGCGGCGATGCTGGCGGTGCAGACATCGGGGAATAGTTTTGTCAGCTTCAATTTCAATTTCGCACTGTTTGTGAATTCGACCGGCGATACGGTTTCGTACACGCTGCCGGCCGATCTGGTATCGATCATCAATCAAGACAGCGGGGATATTCCGGGTGGTTTGAGCGGCAGCGGCTTGCTTAGTGATATCAAGAATTTCCTGGATACGCTGGCAGGTGAGTTCGCCGTCCCCGCGCCAGGGCCGCAATTGATTACGGACAATGGTGATTCCACTTTCACGATTAATATTCCGGCAGGTGCGCCGCAGATTAATGGCAGCGGGGTGGTAACGACGACGGCGCCCGGGCCTTATCTGCTCGTGGAAGGAAGCGGGACGATTTATCTCCTGCCTGGTACCCTGGGAACTCCCACCGCTCCGGTCAATGGGCATGAGGATGCGCCCAGTGTCCAGGGAATGGCGATATTTGAAGCCAGTGCCAGCGGTTTGACGCTGTACATTGAAGGAAGCATGCATTTTGGTCCGCTGGTGATCGCGGCCTCGGGCGATATTGAAATACTGTTCGGCACCAACTGGGGCATTGTGGCGGCGATCAGCCTGGCGGCGTCGATCAATATCGCCAGCGCAGTCTCGCTGGGTGGGGCGGCCACGCTGGAGATCAATACCACGGGCAGCGATGAGACGGTCAAGGAATTCCAATACAACTCCTCCAGCAACACGGTGAGCAATACGCCGGTGGATGTGACGATTCCAGGCACAGAGTTGATGAAACTGCGCGTGCAGGGCGAATTGGTGCTGGGCCCCAATGCGATCGCACTCAAGGGTGCATTCCTGTTGAGCATCAACACCGGCTCGGGTCCGATCGTGGAGATCGCCGCGGATGCATCGCTCTCGTTCTTCGGGATTAATCTGAATATCAATGCTGCGGCGGCGATCGGGATTTTCTCTGACGGCAGCTTTGCTTTCTACATCAACCTGAGCGTCGGCTTTAACATCGCCAACCTGATTACGTTCAGCGGCAGCGTTACGTTGTCGTTCTACACCGCCAGCTCGGGCAGCGTGTCGTTGGAATCCGCTGACGGGAATTCCAGCTATACGATCAATGCAGGTTTTGCTTTCACGTTCGACATGACGCTGAATATCCTGAGCGTCCTGAATTTTGAGGTCGTGGGCGCGATCAAGTATGACGCGACAACCAATGTCTTCTCGCTCTTCTTCCTGGGCAGCGCGAACATCAATCTTTACATCATTGACACCACCTTCACGATTGGTGGATGGTTTGATTCGACCGGCGAATTCGCGGCGGCGATTTATGGCGATTTCCATTTTGGAATTTCCGGTGTGATCTCGCTGGATGGATATGGATATCTGCAGGTCGCTTACGGCGTGCCGGATTCCAATGGAACGTTTGATAGCTACTGGTATGGCGATAGTTCTTCCGCCGGCACTGGGGCTGATCTGCCGGAACTAGCTGGTGTGCCGGATGCGCAGAACCTGTCGCTCCAGGACATGCCGAAATTCCCCAGCGGGCCGAAATACGGAAGCAAGTCACTGTTTGTAGGCGGCCAAGCGTCTCTGGATGGTGAGCTGTTTGGATTTGATATCGCAACGATCACGGTTGGATTCAAATATCAGAGCGGGCAGCTTTCGATCCATGTCGGCGTCAAGCTGAATTTCTTCCTGTTCTCCATCACGATCAGTTTCACACTGACGATCGGTTCGATCAGCGCTCCGCCGCAGGTTTACCTGGCCGGTACGCCGACAGCGAATCAGGTATCGCCGGGCAGCTTCCAGGGCGGGCCGCTGATTCTGAACGTGGGCAACCGCGCGGGGTATCGCAATCTGGATGATAGCGATACCAATGAGCAGATCATGGTGACCGGCGGCACGCTCACCAACGGTGCGCAGGTGATTTATGTCACCTATATCCCGGCGGATGGCAGCAGCAGCAGCGATGGGCCGTACACGGAAACCTTCACTGGGGTGACCAACCTGACCATCCCGGGCGATGGAGCAAATGACATTGAAGTGGCCAGCAGCGTGGCGATTCCGGTCTATATCACCGGCGGTGCAACGGGTGAAGCGGCGACGTTGATTGATGCCGGCACGGGTGGTGGAACGATCACTGGTGGGCCGGATGATGATCTGATTGAAACCGGCGGCGGTAAGACCACCGTCGTGGGCGGCGGCGGACATGACACGATCATCGTGGGTGCCGGCGGAGCAACCATCAACACGGCCAGCGGCGATGGATCACGCGTACTGTGGAATGCAGATACCAGCGGGACCATGAGCTGGGTGGGCACGGCTGGCGATGTGCTTTACATTGCAGCAAATGATCCGAGCGGGTCGTACGCTAATGGCGAAACCATGTCGATGGCGGCGGTCGGCACGAACATGTCGCAGTTCACGCCTGAAGATAACCATACCGCGACGATTACCAGCGTCTCGAGCGTGGTGCTGAGCGCCCCGGGCGGCGGGAACAATATCACGATTGGCAACATGGTCGGCGGCGGCGTGAGCAGCCTGCAGATCAGCTATGGCGCGACGCACTCGCTGCCGGATCAGATCACCGTGCTGGGCTCGACGGGCAGCGATACCTACACGATCAACAGCAGCACGGATACCCTGCCGGCGATTCCGACGGCAACCCTGGATCCATCCACGGGCAAGGTTTCTCTGAGCACGCCGAGCAGCATCCTTTCTGTGCCGACAGTCAATGTGGATCGCACCAACGGATTGCAGATTGAGGTGTTTGGAATTTCGCACACCGCGGGCGATTCGCTGACGGTGAATTCCAAGGGTGGCAACGATACGTTCTATGTCGAATCAGTTGATCTGCCCACGACGCTGCAGGGCAATGATGTCAACTTCACCGGCAACAAGGGATACACCTCAACGTTCTTTGTGGGCTGGGCTGGAATCGGTCAGCCTGGTTCGCTGTCGGAAATCACAGCGCTGTTGACGATCCTGGGCACGCCGGGCAGCGATACGCTGGAGATGTACGATAACGCTGATCTGTTCAACCGCACGTTTACGCTGACCAACACGCAGTTGTATTCGGATGCGTTGGGCAACAACGGGCGGTTGGTTTATAACAGCCTGATTGATGTGTTCGATCTGTTTGCCGGTCCGGGCCAGAATAGCTATGCGGTCACCGGCACGGGCGCGGTCGGCCAGACGCACATCATCGCGGGTGATACGGACATGACGATCAATGCCGGCTCGATCACCACGCCGACCAGCGTGGATGGCGGGGCGGATCTGGGCCTGAGCTTTAATGGCGATCCACTCGTCGGGGGCAATGTGCTGTTCGTCAATGGCACGAGCGGGAATGACAAGTTTGTGATCGCTCCGGGCGAGATTGACGTAACCGCCAATGGTGGTTCGCTGACCGTGCCGATCTTCTTCACCGACTTCCAGACCGTGGTGATCGAAGGACAGGGCGGCAATGACACGTTCATCGTTAACGGAAATAATCTGAACCTGCTGATCGACGATCCGCTTTATAACGGCAACGCTGATTTTAGCTCGCCCAGCTATACGCAGGTGGCGGGAACAGCCAACATCACTGTCAATGGCAACAGCTCGACGATGACGCTCTTCGGCGGATCGGGCGGCGTGAACAGCTTCACGATCAACGGCAACGGCGGCACGATCGATATCAATGACCCTTCACGTGTCGGAGCCAGTCAGGGAAATGGCTCCGGCACTTACACGGTCAATGGCAATAGCTCGAACCTGACCATCAACGGACTGGCCGGGACGAACACGTTCAATGTCAACGCTAACTCCAATCACCTGAACATCATTGGTGGTCAGGGGCTATCAGCGTCGAACCTGTTCAACATCCTGGGCAATTTCGGAACGCTGGCGATTGACAGCGAGGGCGGTTCGAACGTTTACAACATCAGTGGAATTTCTTCGCCGGTAGCGATCACCACGGATGATTACCGCCCGGCAACGCTGACCATTTCCGCCCCGCTGCATGCGGCGGTGACCTTCACGGGTTATCCGGGTCGCTCTTCGATTTCGACGCTGATTGGCGAGTTCGACGGTGGGTCGATCACCGACGATATCGATGGCACGTTCAAGGGATATGGCATCGTGCTCTCGAACAGCGCGACGGTCACCATGAACTCCGCCACGAGCTGGACGATCACCGATGGCAGCACGACCTATGCGATTAATGAAGATCCCAATGGCCTGCTCGAAGTGACCAAGGCGACCAGCAGCCAGGTGCCGTTCACGGATGCGAATATTGGTGGCGGCGATGCGAGTGCGCTGACGGGCGGTTCAGTCAGTGGAGCTTTGGCATCGCTGTTTGCGAGCCATGGAATTACGCTGGCAGGTGAAACGGTCGCCACTGTCTCGGGCACGGAGTGGACGATCACCAACGGCAGCGTGACCTACCGCGTGTTCGAAGATGCCAATGGCTTGCTGACGATCATGAATGCGGCGACCGCAGGATTGCCTTTCACTGATCCCGACGCCGACATAAACGGGCTGAATAGCAACAGCATCAGCGGCAATCTCTCTACACTCTTCAGCAACGCGGGTGTTACTCTGAGCAGTCCGGCAGTTGCGACTAATTCCACGATCAACTGGACCATCACCAGCGGCACAGACCAGTACAGTGTTACTGAGACATCCATTGGCACGCTCGTGGTAAGCGACAGCACCGGCCATGCCCTGTTCACCGATACCGACGCCGACATCGCAGCTTTGGCTAACAGCAGTGTCAATGCGAATCTCACTTCGCTGTTCACGACCGCTGGAATCACGCTGAGCAGCCCGACGGTAACGAGCAATTCACAGACAAGCTGGTCGATTGTCAACGGAACCAATACTTACAGCGTGACGGCTGAATCCAATGGCACGCTGGTCATCGCTGATAGCGCGACGGGCGGATTGCCCTTCATCGATAGCGATGCGGGCGGAGCGGGTGCGACGGCACTGAATAATGGTTTGATTACCACGCAATTGTCGGATGCTTTTGCGGCCGATTCGATCACGCTGGCCAAGCCGACGGTTGTGGCTGAGGTGCCGGGCAGCGAATGGCTGATCTATAACGGCGGCAGTTATTACCTGGTGACGGAAAATTCCGGCCTGGTAGTCACACCTTATACATTTGTCGCGGATAGCGTTGGCACTGGATTCATCCCGCCGACGCAGGTGATCAATGTTAACGGCACCTCGGCCAATGAGAATTACTCGCTGAGCACGACTTCGATCAGCGGAGTGGGCGCGACGATCAATTACACGGGTCTGGTGGCGGTCAACATCAACGGCAATGGTGGGCATGACACGTTCACCATCTCCGGCAACACCGGGGCGACTAGCATCACCACGGGCATCGGCACGGCGACCATCACCGTCACCGGTCTGACCGATGCACTGACAATCAACTCACAGCTTGGCATTAACACGATCACCATGGGCAGCACGCTGGGGAACCTGGCGGGCGCGATTAAGATCCATGGCAGCGGGTATGATTCGCTGACGCTGAATGACACCGGTGATGTGACTGGAATCAATCTGACGCTCAGCAGCACGACGCTGACTGCGGCGGCTCCCTCCACATTCGGTGGATTGACCTATAGCGGGCTGTCTTCCTTCGCACTGAATCTGGGTAGCGGGGCGGATACGCTGCTGATTACCTCAACGAATTCGACTACGCCCGTGACAATCAATACTGGCAATGGTGCTGATACGGTCAATATCCAGGGCATCAGCTCTGCCGTTTCGCTGACCACCGGAACCGGTATCGATGCCATCAATATTGGCACGCTCGCTCCGACGCTGGTGGGTGGAAACCTCAGCCTGATTCAGGCGGGGCTGGCGATTCATGGCGGTCGCAATAGCACGCTATCGCTGGATGATGATTCGAATGGCAATGCAGGCACAGCGACGATCACCAGTAGCACGTTTGCTGGGTTGGATCTGGTCGGCACTGGCATCACCTACAGCGGCTTGTCGGGCTTCAATCTGACGCTGGATAATTTTGGCAATACGCTCACCGTCGCTTCGACCGCGGCAGCCACGAGCTACTCGATCACCGGCGGGACGTTTGGCGATACGATTAATGTTCAGTCCACGAATGCGACCGGCCCGGTGGCGATTACAACCGGTACCGGCACGAATGTGGTCAACATCGCGTCGTCTACTAACACGCTGGCGGCTATCCTCGGGCAGATTTCTGTCACCGGCACGGGAACTGACACGCTGAATCTGAATGATTCGGGTTCGTCGACCAATCGCACCATCGATATCACCGCCACGCAGATCAACATCACGGGTCTGGCGGCAGTGCTTTACACCACGATCGACACGCTAAATATCACGCTCGGTTCGGGAACCATCACCGGCACGATTGATTCAACCGCAGTCGGCACGGCCACCACGCTGACCACCGGCAGCGGTAATGATTCGATTACCATCAACGGCACCAGCACCGCTAATACCAGCGTGATCACCGGTACGGGTAATGATCATGTCTATATCAATGCCATCGGCGGCCCGACGAGCGTGAATGTCGGCACGGGCACTAACAGCGTTGTGGTCGGTGGCGCGTCTCATCTGCTCAGTGGCATTACTGCAGCCCTCACGCTGAGTGGATTGGGCACCGACAGCATCACGCTGGATGATTCGGCGAATGGTGCCTCGAGCAGCACGCTGGCGGCGGGTTCTTACACCACAACCAGCGCCCTCGGAACCATCACGTTCAGCGGCGATACCACGCTGGCGAGCTTGACGCTCGATCTGGGGAATGCTGCTAACGGACTTACCATCAGCGGCACGCCCGCGACGGCTACCACGACTGTTAACGCCAACGATGGCGGAAATGGAATCACCATCACGGGAACCAGCGGGGCGTTGGTCATCAACACCGGCCCAGGCGACGATGGCATAACGGTCCAGGCGATCGGCGGCCCCACCACGATCTACACCGGAGCTGGCGATAACACGGTTAATGTTTCCTCGGCCTCCGATACACTGACCAGCATTCAGGGCCTGCTTACGATTGATGGCACCGGTGGCACGACCACGCTGCTGATTACGGATAGCGGTGATTCGCATGCCGCCACCGGTACGCTGACCGCTTCCACGCTCACTGGCTTTGGCATGGCGACGGCTGGCATGGCTTACAGCAATATTCTCAGCCTGGTCGTCTATCTCGGTTCGGGTGGCACCAACATCACGGTCGCCTCCACCAGCGCTACGCAGCAGACCGATATCGACGCCAGCACGGGTAACGATACGATCACCCTCGCATCGGATTCATCCCTCACGTACATCTTTGCCGGCACCGGCAACACTACCGTCAATATCCAGGGGACCTCGGCGCAGACTAATGTGCTCACTGCTACTGGCGGCCACGACACGATCAACATTGGTAATAACGGCAGCGTCTCGGGCATCGGCGGTGACATCGAGATCACCGGCGATGGTATGGATGTCGTAACCGTCGATGATTCGGCGAGTATCACGGCGAAGGCGACACCGCTTCTCACCGCTACGGACCTGAGAAATCTCAGCACGGGAGATATCAATTACAGCAGAGTTGCTTCGCTGACGATTAAGCTGGGCACGGCGGCGGATACGTTCACGATTGCCAATACCGGCTCGACCACGCTGACCACGATCGATCTGGGCACGGCGGCGGATCATGTGATCGTGGATAACGATTCGGATACCACCACGATCAACACAAACGATCCAACCAATGTGATTGATATTCTCAACACCACCGCGCCGACTTCGATTGTCTCGCCGGTGGGGGCGACGGACATCATCAACATTGGCGATAACGGCTCGCTCTCGGCGATCCTCTTCCCGATCACCATCACCGGTGATGGCAATGACACGGTGAACATCGACGACTCGGCGGATACCAATGCGGTGACTGCGACGCTCTCGGCCACATCGCTGATTGGCATGGCTCCGGCGGAAATTGATTACAGCGCGATCGCGACACTGAACCTGAATTTCGGTTCCGGCAGTGATTCGCTGGCCGTCACCAACACCGCAACCTCGACCACCAATATCAACATGAATGGTGGCAACGATAGCGTCAGCCTGCAGCAGGATGCTGGCCCGACCAATATCAACATGGGAACAGGCAACAACACCCTTGCTATCCAAGCCACGGGCGCTGCTACCACTGTCACTACTCCGACGGGTGGCGCGACCAGCACCACGCTGGGCGATGCGAATATTGTCGATGGCATCACGGCTCCCTTGAGCATCACCGGCTCGGGCAGCGATTCGCTTGTCGTCGATGATCAGGCCAATCCCAATACCAAGAGCGTGACCATGACCAATGGCACGCTGACGGGTCTGATCCCGCAGACACTGACTTACAGCGGCATCGCGACGCTGATCGTGAACCTTGGCACGGGCGGGAATTTCCTGGTGGTTTCGTCCACCCCGGCTGCTACCAGCACGACATTCAACACCGGCAGCGGCAGCGATTTTGTCACCATCGGCGCGACCAGCGGCCCGCTGACGATCAATACGCAGGGCGGAAATAACGCCATCGACATCGGCGGATTGTTCGGATCGACGCTCGCTGCGATCACGGGGGCCGTGAATCTCAATGGCGACAACTTTGATGTGCTGACGATTGATGAAACCTATCAGACCACTGCTGACACGGGCGTGGTTACACCGACCACAATCACGGGCCTGAGCCCCGCGACGATTACTTATTCTGACATTAAGACCCTGCTCATGACGCTGGGTTCATCGACGAACGTCATCAGCGTCACCGGCACGTCGAGCAGCTCGACGGTTTCAGCGGGTGCGGGTCAGGATAATATTGATGTCTCCAGCGGTGCTCCGAACGCGGGTGGCACGCTGGGCCAGATCACTAATCCGCTCTATGTGATTGGCAACGGCGATGACAACCTGACTTTGGATGATTCCGGCGATACGGCCGGCAAGACGGTCACCGTGACCAACAAACAGGTAGCCGGTGCTTCGTCCGCTCCGATCAATTACAGCGGGTTGAATACACTCTCGCTCCTCCTGGGCAGCGGCGATGACAATCTCACCGTCAGCACGACAATCCTGGGCACGAGCGACATCAATGCTGGCAATGGCAATAACGCAGTGACGGTTGATGCCACGCAGGGCGATCTGAATCTGACCACGGGTTCGGGCAACGACACGATCACGCTGCAAACCATCAGCAATACAACCACGGTCAACAGCGGCGATGGCAACGACACCGTGAATCTCCAGGCCAACACCGCTGCCACCAGCATCACCACCGGCACCGGCACCGATGTGGTCAATATCTCCAGCACGGCTCCGACAGCAGGTGGAAATCTTGATGGCATCAACGCGGTGGTCAACGTCACCGGCGGTGGCGAGACAACTTTGAATCTGGATGACAGCGGATCGACTGTTGCCAGTTCCAGCACCTTCACCGCGGGCGTGGTCAATGGCCTGTCTCCGGCAAATATTGATTACAGCGGATTGTCGAATCTGAATGTGCAGCTCGGCACGGGCGTGCAGACGGTAACTGTGCATTCGACCTCGGCGGGCGCGGATACCGTGATCACCGCGGGCTCGGCGAATGACACCTTCACGCTTAACGGTGCAAACGGCGCGAGCCTGGCCAGCGGCCTGGCAGGGCCGATCACGGTCAACGGCGCACTTGGCACCAATTCGCTCTCGGTCGATGATTCAACCGATACCGCAACCGCTCATGTGGTGCTGACCGCGACGACCATCACTGGAATTGGCTCGACGATTACTTACCTGAACTTCGCCAACTTTGGCCTGGTGGTGGGATCGAACAGTGATCTGACCGTCAACGGCGTCACGCCGGGCACGAACACGAATGTCAGCGGCGGCGGATCGACCGGTTATCCGGTGAACCTCGGCTTTGGTGCTGGCTTCACCGGCACGCTGAGTCTCTCCAACGTCGATGGCGGCACGATCAACATTACTGGCGATCTGAGTGGCGCGATGTCGCTCAGTGGTAATCTTGATGGTCTGGATGTCAGCGGCAACCTGAGCGGAACATTCTCGCTCACCGGTAATCTTGGATCGCTCGGTGTTGGCGGCGATCTCTCTGGCACTGCCACCATCGGTGGGAATCTCGGTAGCGGCACGCTTGATAATCTCTCCGGCACGCTCACCATTGGCGGAACTGCGGGTCAACTAACGGTTACTGGAAACCTCAGCGGCCAAGCGAATATTGGCGGCGATCTAACTGCTGGCACGATCGGCACACTCTCCGGTGCATTGAATGTGACTGGCACGATTACCGCTTTGACGATCAACGGAGCGGATAGCGGCACGATCACCGCGGGCAGCGTCGGCACGATCTCGCTGCCACATGCGGTGCCAACCGGTGCTGCGAATAATCTCTTTGACCTGACGCAAGGCGGCATCTATCGCGCCATCCGCGCGATCCCGGATAACAATGCGAATCTCTCGGGCTTGTCGGCCAATATCTTCTACGAAGGCTCGACTTCGCCCTCTCCCGAAGCTGGCGTACGGCTGACTAATACCAACGCCAGCCAGATGTTTGACCTGGTTCTCTCCGCGACGGGCGTTTCGACGTTCAATCTGGAACGGATTGATTCGGTCAGCGGAGCCAAGACTGGGTTGTTCAACCTGGATGTGAATGGCTCACTGGTTGGAGCGGATAGCGCGACGAAGACTTACTTTGGTTACGCCAACACCACGACGCCGAATGTTGATCTGCCTGCGGACCATCTGGGCCTGGTGGCGGTGAGCCAGAACATGCCGTCGGATTCGATCTTGGCCAGCTCGATTCAGGGAATCGCATTCGCCAGCCTCGGATTGCCCAATGGCACCAGCGCACTGGCGTCGGCGTTCCAATCGCAGACTCAGCAGCTGTTCAATGTGCTGGCGATTAACCCGGCAACCAAGAAGCCTTATGCCCAGGTGCTTGCTCCCACGGGCGCGGCGCTACGGGCGATTATCTCGCCGGCCTCGAGCACGCCAGTCGGTGTGTTCACGGGCTGGGCCAAGAAAGGCACCAAGTTCGCCGCCAATGCGCTTTACTTCTCGGATCAGAATAGTGATCTGAGCGGCACGCTGATGGCGGATGTGACCTTCTCAGCGGGTGCTCGCAGCCATGGCCGCAAGGTTGTGACGAATATCAACTTTGAAGGCGACGGCGGGTCGGTCAACACCTGGTCGCTGGTGAACAACATTCACTCTGATGGCTGGCTCGGCGATATCTCACTCGAGGGTGGCTATGCCAAGCTGCAAAGTCTGACCGCACCGGCGATCCATGGGAATATCAATCTCTTCGGTGGCAAGCTGGTCGGCCAACTGCAAACCACTGGCGAGGAAATTGATCCGATCACCGGCAGCACGACCGCAGTCAGCGGCGACCTCGGCACGCTGGCCAACGGCAGCGTCACAACGCTGCATGTGAACATGGCCAAGGGTTCATCGATCGTGGTGCGCGGCAACCTGATCTCGCATGTGGTGATCGATAAGGGCATCCTCGGTGATATCTCAGTTGCTGGAAATATTGGTTCCAATAGCAGCGGCATTCGCACCGGCGGCATTAACACGCTGAGCAGCGCCAAGAACACCGGGACGATTCTCGCTACTGGGGATATCGATGGGGATATTTCGCTGGACGGCAATCTCGCGGGGCGAATCGCTGCCAAGTGCAACATTCTCAGCAAAGTTACTATCAGCGGCGCGATGATGAAGGGCTCAGCCGTTATCTCCAACGGTGAGATCGGCGACACGACCCTCGGGACCAAGCTGACTGTTGAATATCAGGACGGTATGGTCGTGGCTGGTTCGATGGCAATAGAAACCGCAACGAAGTCGACCGGCAAAACCGCCGCGGTGATCAGTAATGCCGATAGCAAAACTGCCAACGCCGACCAGCTCGCTAATCTCTGGACCAATGGGGGAAGCGCGCTGAGCTTTGATTCGGCGGGCACGCTGAACGAGTCCGGCCTGAAGCTGATGCAAACTGATATCAACAATCTCAAGGCCAACAATGGCACTTTGAGCGGCACGACGGCTTAATCATATCACAGTTATTAATCTAATAGGGCACTATGGTAAGTGCTTTCCGTGGCCGCAGAAGCGACCACGCCGCTATAGAGCGCACATGCCAAAAAGTTCTATAAATCGCTTTGGCACACTCCTTGCATTTATGTCTCTCAGCCCGCGTGTTGCGGGATGAAGATCAAAAAATTTAATGCAAGGAGATTCTTATGATTACTGCACTTACCGCAACTTCGGGTTTACTTGGCCAAGTTATGTTTCCTGGTGGATTGCTCAGCATTGCGATTATTTTCTTTGTGATCGCATTGATTGCTTATGTGCTTGGTGCCCGCGGCGTCGCTGGCATGAGTGCTGGTATTGGTCGCACCCTGCTGTTTGTATTCCTCGTCCTGGCGATCATTTTCGCCATTATTGGACTTGTGAACCACGCATAAATAGTCAGCTCTAACCCTATATAGAGCGGATTTTCGTTTTAAAATCGGCCTGCAGCACTATCCTCCCTGAGTGCTGCGGCCGATTCTTTTTTTATCGTATGATTTTAAATCAGACAATATATGTACAGTAGAGGTCGCATTGGCCGACGAATTGTCGGGGCCGGTGTAATATCTGAATTTGTTAACCATAGGAACAGGG
Organism: Tepidisphaeraceae bacterium; assembly: GCA_036490535.1. Classification (GTDB taxonomy): domain Bacteria; phylum Planctomycetota; class Phycisphaerae; order Tepidisphaerales; family Tepidisphaeraceae; genus DASXDR01. The sequence continues at coordinate 13,033 of DASXDR010000178.1, forward strand.
TAATTTCTTTGGATCAATGTTTTACTGGGAAACGATAGTAAACGCATGGCGGTGGTGGATAGACGAAAGTTTTTCTTGTCGCTGGCGGGCCTTGCTGTTCTGGCAATGCTGCTTATTTCCTATTGGCCTTCGCTGCGGGGCTCGTTTATCTGGGATGATGATGATTACGTGGTGAATAACTGGACGCTTCGCTCGGGGCCGGGGTTAGAGGCGATATGGTTGCATCCGACTTCGCTGCCGCAGTGGTATCCGATGGTGCACACCACGTTCTGGGTGGAATATCACCTGTGGCCGCGGTTTGGAGTGAGCAGCCTGAATCCGCTGGGGTATAAGATTGATAATCTACTGCTGCATTTTGCGAGCAGTATGCTGCTGTGGATCATTTTGCGAAGGCTGAAAATCCCCGGCGCGTGGCTGGCTGCAGCAGTATTTGCGCTGCACCCGATCAATGTGGAGTCGGTTGCGTGGGTGACGGAGCGGAAGAATGTGCTGTCAGGGTTTTTTTATTTGGCGGCGCTGTGGGCGTATTTGATACGAATGCAGAATGATGAATGCAGTGTGCAGAATGAAAACCAAGAGACGGCATCGGGTTCATCTTCGAGCGATCAGACTCTAAGCCTCAATTCGGACCCCAATCCTACCCCTGTCCAGATCGACTCCGCTCACCACCGCCATAAGTACAAGGGAAGGAGATGGGGGGGATGGTATTTTGTGGCGTTGGGACTTTTTGTTCTCGCACTGCTATCAAAGACGGTGGCGTGTTCGTTGCCTGTGGGAATTTTGCTGATTTGCTATTATCGATATGGGAGAGTTGCAGCTCGGCGGTGGGTGGAGATGCTGCCGTTTTTTGTTATTGGAGGAGTGCTGGCGTGGTTTACAGCGCACTTTGAAGCGACGCAGGTGGGAGCGCGGGGGCCGGATTGGGATTTGACGTTTGTGCAGCGGGTACTGATCGCTGGGCATGCATTGTGTTTTTATGCATGGCAGCTTTTTTGGCCTACCAAGCTGTCGTTTGTTTATCCGAAGTGGCAGATCAATACGCATTCAGTATTGCAATGGTTGTATGTGGTAATTGCGATAGCGGCGCTGGCCGCGTCGTGGATTTATCGCAGCAAGATCGGACGCGGGGCTTTTGTGGGGCTGGCATTTTATGTAACGGCGATATTTCCAGCGCTGGGGTTTATCAATATTTACCCGATGCGATATACATATGTGGCGGATCACTATCAGTACCTGGCGGGAATGGGGCTGATCGTATGGTTTGTGGCGGGTTGTGAGTGGTACGCAGAGTTTGTTGACCCCAAGGATGATTTGCCCCGGCTGAAGAAATGGGTTTGGCATGTTGTTTCGACGGATGTGCCGTTTGTCTTGCCGCTGATGATGCTGACGTACACGCAGGCGCTGGGGTATCAGAGCAAAGCCACGCTCTGGGCCGACACGCTCAGCAAAAATCCTGATTCGTGGATGGTGCATTTGAACATGGGGCATGTGTATGTCGAGCAGCATGATGGCCGCAATGCGATGAAAGAATATCGCGAAGCGGAAAAGCTTGCTCCCGATATTCCCGATCCGCATTACAATGTCGGCTATCGGCTGGATGTTAATGGTGATTACACCGGCGCTCTGAACGAATTCGCAAAAGCAATTGCGGATGATCCCAACTACGCCCTAGCCTATTACGGACGTGGGAATGTCCTGCGCAAAACGGGGAAATTAAAAGAAGCCGTGGAGGCGTATCAGCAAGCGATCCACGCCCAGCCGAGTTATGCCGATGCGTGGTACAATATGGGATACACCGACGAACTCCTGCATGACACCGCCGCGGCGAAATCGGCCTATGAGCATACTGTCGCAATCGCGCCAAACTATCCGGGGGCGCGGGAAAATCTTGCGAAGATTTTCATCAGCGAGGGAAATACGAATGCAGCGGTCGAGCAATACGAGCTGGCCATCAATGCCGATCCACACAATGTGCAATGCACGGTCGCGTTACTGCGTTTGTTGGCCCGCCTGAACAGGCCGACCGATTTCAACGTGGTTCTAGTCAAAGGGATGAAATATATTCCTGATTTGAAAGAACGATTGCTGCAAGGCCACGCCGCCGTGCAATGAAACTGGTTGAAACGAAGAAACTTTGTCTCCGCATCATTTCCGAGCCGCGCAAGTGCGAGGCTGCGGCGGTATGCAGGCACACAAACATTGTCATTTGCGGATAAATTGCTTGTGTTGCAGATTGCTGTGCGGTAAAGTAATGCTCGAACAAGTCTTTAGTAATCACCCGCCCAGAGTTGGAGGCAAGCTATGGGAAGGTTTGGGATTGACCGATATTCTCCTGCGCTTGCAAGGCGCTGTCGGGCATTCACGCTGGTAGAACTTCTGGTGGTCATTGGGATCATCGCGCTGCTGATCAGCATTCTGCTGCCGACGCTTAGTACAGCGCGACGGCAGGCGAATACTGTCAAGTGCATGTCGTCCCTTCGCCAGATCGGGCTGGCGTTCCAGATGTACAATAATGAGTACAAAGGCTATTGGCCTGCTGCGCGCGATCGGCCTAATCCGTATCCTGCCGGCGAGACCGATCAAAACTGGCAATCGTGGGCGAGCCTGCTGCTGAAATATACAACGGGGATGAAGACCGACCCGACGGGGATTTACAGCACGGGGAGTTCAGGACTGAGCATTGCTGACGTGCGACGCAAGTCGGTTATCTGGGGTTGTCCTGAATGGCCTTTGTCGCAGGAATACAACGCTAACGACGCCTATTACACATCCACGATGATTTACCCCGGCTATGCGATGAATTGCTGGGCGCTTTATCCACGGCAGCCGATCTCGACGGTTCCATTGTCATACGAGCAGCTTTATCTGGCCGACTGGGATGGTGTGGCCTATCACGCTGGTTACACAAAAGCGGACAAGTGGCGCGATCACAACAGCGAGCGTGGATTGATATTTGATTCGGCCATAGACATTGCGATTGTTTATCCATTTTCGGCTGTGTCGCAGGCGGGGGGTACGTTTCAGTGGGTGAACAATATTTTATTCGAGCCTTATGACACAAATATTATGAGTTCGGCGAACTCGACGACGGGGCAGCTGTTTTTAGAGTGCAGACACATTAAAAGAGGCGCCTCGCGCACCTCTGCACTGAATAATCCCAGCATCAACACACTCTTTTGCGACGGGCACGTTGCCACGCTTACTCCGAAGCAGGCGTACAACTCCATTGTCTTTGCTATTTTGAATCGATAACTGATTTTCCATCGCCTCAAGTTGGGGCGTTTTCGAATACTTGGGTTTTTGGGTAACTAAAAAAGGAGAAGAGATCATGCGAAAGCAAGCGGCTGTCAATTCGAAACTGGTATGCGCCATGGCATCTGCGGCGGTGCTGGCGATGCTCTCATGCAACACCGCCCGAGCCAATCTTTATTGGGATACGAATGGTTCCAAGCCGGGGGCAACCGACACCACTGCTGCCGATGGAACCTGGGGCTCGGATAATTTCTGGTCGAATGACCCGACGGGAAACTCCCCGACAGGGGCCTGGAATGACTATGATACTGCGATCTTTTCAGCTGGATCCAATGCACTGACCGCTAATGTTGCTGTTAGCGGTACACAGAATTTTGGCGGCCTGCAATTTGTCACCGGCACAACAACTTTGGGCGGTTCGGGCACGCTCAATTACAACAACGATGGCTCGGTGAATCCGGGAGTGGTTGTTCCAACTGGACAGACGGCGACGATCAACACGATTATCAGTGGCAATGGGCAAATCCAACTCAGCGGGGGGGGCACACTTCTGCTGGGGACGACGCAGACGCAAGCTAACACCTTTGATTCATTTTCGGGAGTTGACGCTGGAGGTGATTTTCTAAGCACGGGAGCTATTTCAATCAGTGGCGGCAGCACTCTGCAGTTTGCTGGTGAAAACAATGCAACGCCCGGCGCGGGCAACCCGCTGGGTGTAGCTCCTGCTGCCGCGGAAAACTATAGCGCCGGGGGTTCGAGCGCGTACATTACGATTAACGATGGCACGTTGCGTAATACCATTGTTGATTCTTCGGGAACGGCGTCGTTTGTTCTTCCATTTCGCGGGATTCAAGTGCTTTCTGGCGGCGCGACGTTCGATATCCCCGCGGCTAGCTCGGTGCTGAACCTTGTCGATGCCGTGGATCTTACCTCCGGAGGGCTGCTTACCAAAACCGGCGCGGGAACTCTGAAGTTTTCCAACGGCCCCAGCCCCAATCTCACGGGCGGCAATGGTTCGGCCATCGATATCGAGGGCGGAGAGATCTCTATTTTCTCAAGCTTGAATCTCGGCACGGAAAGTTATGTCCGGCTCAATGGCGGGACCCTGTTACAAACTAATAGTGGTAATGGCGGCTCTTTTATTAGCGGAAGCACCACCCTGAAAATTGGACCTAATGGAGGCACCATTGGTTATGCGTCCACTGGAACCGGCACTTCAGCAATCTATGGAAATAGCAATTCCCCTAACGCCGAGATTTTGGGAGATGGTGGAACCACTACCAATGGCGGCGCGCAAACATTGACCGTAACTGGCAAGGATGAATTCCGTGCCGAAGGTGCCGGCATGGCTAATAATACTTTTGCCAAACTAGATATAACCGGAGGAGCCCTCTTTCGCGCGGGTTATGATGGCGTTCCCGCCGATGAGATCGAAACCACATTCGGTGCTGTCCCTCTCGCGTTTCTTGCTGATGCCATTACGCTCGACAACGGCTTCATTGGCTCAAGCTGGGCAACCGTCTTGAGTAAAAATCGCGGGATTACTCTTACCGCCAACGGCGGCGGAGATATCATCAGCGGTGGATCGATGACCATTAACGGTACCATCACCGGTCCCGGCGCTTTCTCCGTTTATGGTGTCTCCAGTACTTCGACCGCAGTCCTTGTCCTTACCACCAACTCGGCTGACTCTCCGAACAACTGGACCGGTGGCACCGTTCTGGGTGCTCCTATTAATGCCTTATTCACCACTGCAACTTATGGGAATCTCAGTGTCAGCGCAGGCTCAGTCGTGGGCAGCGGCCCGGTGACTTTTCTGGATGGAAAACTCACCCTCAGTAACACCGCCCAGACGCTAGCCTCACTTATCTCTGCCAGCGGGATCGGCACGGTGGCCCTCGGAGCAAGCACCGCGCTGACCCTCAACGCCTCTTCCGGATCCACCAGCTTCGGTGGAACAATTATCCAGAACGGCACGACCACTGGCGCTTCAGTCACCAAAAACGGCGCCGGCACGCAAATCCTAACCGGCGTGAACACCTACACCGGGGGCACCACCATTAACGCTGGCGCCTTGGAAACTCCCGCGCTGGCCGATTTCGGTACCGGGAATATCACCATCAATGGCGGCGCTCTGGTTGTTACGGATTCGTCACAGTTCGCTAGTGTCGGAGCCGCTCTGGCCGCTTCTTACGATTCTGACAAATGGGATACTGGAACTTTCCGCAGCACTGCCATTACCAACAACACGCGTAACCTTGGGTATGCGATAGTGGGCGGCCAGGTCGAAGTCATGGTCACATTGCCGGGCGATACCAATCTCGATGGGATCGTCAACACAACGGATCTGGGCAACATGAGTGCCAGCGGCACAACGTGGTCCACTGGCGATTTCAACTATGACGGCAAAGTGAATAGCGATGATTACGCTCTGTTCATGCTCGGTTCGGCGCTTCCATCGCTCCCCGGCGCACCAGTTCCTGAGCCGGGCGTTGTGGCTATATTCCTCGCTGCGGCACCGCTGATTGGACGGCGGCGCAAGTTGGCATAAAGCAACGGAGAGTTGTAAATATCTACCTCCCTAAGCCCACGGTAAAAGCTTTTTTGCCGTGGGCTTTTTGTCGCGCGGAATCGAATTGATTCACAACCACAAAAAATAATTGCTCATCGCCGCCAGGGCGTAAAGCGTTCCAGCGAGAATAAGAATCCATTTACACCAGGGCCGCCACCAGGCTGCGACCAGGATCACGAATCCAACCTGCGCGAATTTTGCCAATGGGACCCCAAGCTCAACACCGACAATTTGTGAAACCCACCGCTGCACAACATGGACTTCGATGCCCGGACCGTAGGTGCGCAAATTCCAGAGCGTGGTGAACAAATCCGCTGATGCCCCCAGAATTAGAATGACCAAAGGCCAGCGATAACGCTCGACGAACTCGCGCGGATTCTGCAGAAGCAGTGGATATGCCGAATTCTGTGGGAGAAGTTGTTGGGCTTGGATCATAAGGTGTCGCACGGTTCGCGCTAAAAGAATATACGGCTTGCGGCCCAAAAAAATGCGGGCATTTTATATTTTCTTCGTTATAATACCCCGCCCTTTCCGCCGTTGGCTGGGCAATTGAAATATCCGTCATGCTTTGAGGAGCTATATGCCTCGTATCGTGAAATCTGGCCTGATCCAGGCAACCAACCACGCGCCTATTGATGCATCGCCTGAACAGATTAAGAAGATCAATATTGATCATCAGATGAAATTTATCGACGCCGCCGGCAAGCAAGGGGTGCAGATTCTTTGTTTGCAGGAAGTCTTCGACACGCCCTATTTTTGTGCTGAGCAGAAGACCAAGTGGTATGACACGACCGAAAAAATTCCCGATGGCCCGACCACGAAAATGTTCCAGGACATCGCCAAGAAATATTCCATGGTCTGCATCGTCCCGATGTACGAAGTCGAGCAGACCGGCATCTATTACAACACCGCCGCGGTGATCGACGCCGACGGAAAATTCCTCGGCAAATATCGCAAGACCCACATCCCCCAGGTCGCCCCCGGCTTCTGGGAAAAATATTATTTCAAGCCGGGCAATCTCGGGTATCCGTGTTTTGATACCGCCTACGCCCGCATTGGCGTCTACATCTGCTACGACCGCCATTTCCCCGAGGGAGCTCGCGCTCTCGGCCTAAACGGTGCCGAGATCGTCTATAACCCCAGCGCCACCGTCGCCGGACTAAGTGAATACCTCTGGAAACTCGAACAACCCGCCCACGCTGTCGCCAACGGCTATTTCGTCGGCGCGATCAATAGAGTCGGCACCGAAGCGCCGTGGAACATCGGCGAATTTTACGGGCAATCTTATTTCTGCGATCCGCGCGGGCAGATGTTGGCTGTGGGTAGCCGGGATAAGGAAGAACTCGTCGTTGCTGATTTGGATTTGGACAAGATCAAAGAGGTGAGGGATACGTGGCAATTCTTCCGGGATAGAAGGCCGGAGTTATATGGGCCGCTGGTGGCGGGATAATTCCGTTGCAGGATAAAGTATGGCCGGCAATGACCCGCTAAACCCTTTCAAGTGGCTACTAGGACTCGACATTCGTTGGAAAAACGCGCTGAGCCTATTGATCGGCATTGTGTCCGTAGGCGTGGTCTGCTTCGAAGCACGCAATACTGAATGGTTTCATGAGCTAGGCAACAAGGGCAATAGTGCCGTTACTGCGTTTTTGGCTGGTTTGCTAGTAGCTGTCTTCCTGATGGTGTGGCTGATCCTGAGTGCCGCCGTCGCGCTAGACACACGTCGGCATTTATCGATTCAAAGAGAGCAGGCGAAGCACCAAGAACTAAAACAAATCGAGGCGACACTCAGCTCACTTACAAATTGGCAACGTTCTTTTTTGCTTCGGTACATTGTTGGTGACACAATGCAAATTAATGAATGGGAAGTTGGAGAATATAAGGCAATTTGGGGACCAGAGGTTGATGTACTCATTGCAAAAGGGATTGTTAGAAAACATCTTGGTGGCGTTCTAGAAATCGTTCCGGTGTATGCCCAGTTTCTTCGTGCGTTCTGGAACCCCGCGACCCAGAAGTTGGAGCGAATTTAAATGTCTTGACAAATAGCACCTTTGTGGAAAGTCGTTACCCTTTTCGAATTTTGGCAATATAATTACCTGATCCAATGGAATCATCCCTCTCCAATCGCATCACCATTAATCTCCGCCAATGCGGCGGGCGACCATGCATTCGGGGGATGCGGATCAGGGTTTCTGATATCCTCGATTTACTTGCGTCAGGGTTAAGTAAAGATCAAGTGCTTGAAGAATTGCCGGATTTGGAAGTGCAGGATATTCAAGCAGCCCTGCAGTTCGCATCACGGCGCGTAGACCATCCGGTGTTAACAGGATGATTATTTGGATCGATGCCCACTTTTCGCCGGCACTGGCTTCGTGGTTGAAGGAGTCCTTCGGTGTAGATGCGTATCACGTGCGCGATTTGGGGTTGCGGAATAGCGAAGATGAGGAAATCTTCGTCGCGGCCCGAAAACCTATGCATGTGGTGATAACCAAGGACATCGATTTTATTTTTCTTCTTGATCGCCTCGGCCCACCGCCGCAGCTCTTGTGGGTTACCTGCGGAAATACTTCGAATCCTCACCTTAAAGCACTGCTATTAAAAACGCTGCCACATGCGCTGGAACTGCTTGCCGCCGGTGAGCGGTTGATTGAGATTTCTGATGAGCGAGCTTGATTATTAATCTTTCCGCCCGTTGCCTTCGCGGCCACGCAGTAGCTAGGAGTGTGATGCCGAGCAAGCATGTGCTCGATGGCTCTGGCACTGGCACAGGCCCTGAAGCGGTGAAGCCGGTTTGGGAGGCGTTGGATTGCGAATACGGGGCGTCTACCAGATTCCTGGCCAGGTGACCTCCGCCGGAAGATTCGTAGTCGGAGACGGTGCCGTTGAGTGTTGGGTAGAAGGTTCCGTCCTGATAGACCTCGCCGAATACCTGCGTGACTGATGAAGCAGTGAATGCCCCGGACCACTCCGAGCCGGGAAAGTATCCTGCCAGCGTTCCATCGATATCGAGATCCCAGTTGGGCGCACTGTATTGGAACTCGACTTCCTCAGAGGTTCCCTCGAGTGATGTGAGCGGGTTCGCCCAGAAGTTGCCGATATCGGATACGAAATGAGAGCTGCCATCATAGCCCTGGCCGTTGCCGTTGATCCAGGAAAAAACGAACCAATGCGGATTAGTGTCGCCGTTGAGACCGATGTCGGTGGTGACGCCAATCTCGATGATATTGCCGGTAGCCCCAAACGTGTTGGACATGGACATTTCAAAGAGCGAATGCTCATCCACTTTCGCGTTGCTGATCGTCTGAGCGTTGATGGGCAGATTGACGTTGGCTTCCGTGGTGGAAGTTTGGTCCGCGTCGCCCACGTACAGATAACCGGCCGTCCCGGCATGGACAGAAACAGTTGTAAATGCCAAGGCAGCGATGATCGCCATAATGGCGTTGACAGAGCGAGAGGGGGTTAAGGCGCGATGCATGATCCCTTCCTTTTGGTTTTGCACTAACGGAAATTTCCCACAGCAAATAGCGCCAGTAATTGCCGACAGAGCTACCCAGCGCACTGGCTACCCGATCCGACTAAAATGGTTTAGCTTTGCGGGCCTCATATCGTATTATAAGGCGAAGCAAAGAGTGACAACATTTTCTTCGCATTTCAAGTGAAATATGTTTAAATGAGCGATTGGAGCCAATTTAATGCCAACTCTCGCAACCACTGTTAACGGCGTGAAATTACCGAATCCTTTCATCATTGGCTCCGGGCCTCCCGGCACCAACGCCAACGTTGTGGGCAAAGCGCTCGATGAGGGCTGGGGTGCGGTCATTATAAAAACGATCAGCCTCGATGCATCGAAAGTCGTCAACGTCGCCCCGCGCTATGCGCGCATGCGCACCAGCAGCAATGAAGTCGTGGGTTGGGAAAATATCGAGCTGATTTCGGATCGGCCATTTAATATCTGGATTGATGAATTGAAAAAACTCAAAGACAAATATCCCGATGGCGTGGTGATCGCCTCCATCATGGAGGAGTATCGCAAGGATGCCTGGATTGAAATTGTCGAACGAGTGCAGGAGACGGGCGTTGCTGCGTTTGAATTGAATTTCTCGTGTCCGCATGGATTGCCGGAGCGAAAGATGGGGGCGGCAATGGGGCAGGATTGCGCGATCATGGGAGAAGTTTGCGATTGGGTGATGGGAGCGGCGAAGGTGCCGGTCTGGGCGAAGCTCACGCCGAATGTGACGAGCATTGCGTCTGGGTGCGAGGCGGCATTGCGCGCCGGCTGCTCAGGCGTCAGCGCTATCAACACCATTCTCTCCGTCATGGGCGTCGATCTGGAAACGCTTCGACCCGAGCCATCGGTCGAAGGATACACCGTTCCCGGTGGCTACTCCTGCGTCGCCGTCAAACCGATCGCTCTCCGCATGGTCAAAGACTGTGCCGAGGTAATCCGCGACAAATTCCCCGACCGTACTCTCAGCGCGATTGGCGGGGTGGAGACAGGTAATGACGCAGCACAATTTATTTTGTTGGGCGGCGATACCGTGCAGGTTTGCACCGGCGTGATGAAACTTGGCTACGAAATGGTTAAGCCGATGAAAGAGGAGTTGCTGGCTTTCATGGCCAAACATAAGTTTGAAACCATCGCCGACTTCAAAGGAAAGAGCCTGCAATATTTCACTACCCACGCCGACCTCGTGCAGCGGCAAGCCAAGGCCAAAGCCGAAGCCAAGGCCAAGGTGAAAAAAGATAGCGATTGGCATGGCGATACATTTGTCAAACAAAGCGATTCGCTGGCGCGGAATTAAAGTATCTGAAACCGCGGGAATTTCTTAAATCGTATCACGCGTTTTAACAGGTACTTCTTTCCACGGTTAATTCGCCGATAGCAAAAGTGCACCATACATCGCGAACGTCTTGCTCAAATTCGCGAGCACGTGACATCAATGCCGCCTTCGCAGCTCTCGCACGCCCAGCACCGCCAGAACCAGAGGCAGAAAGATCGCGCCCGGTTCCGGCGCCTCAATGGCTGCGTCGGCGCCATCGGCATATTCCTCGCCGTCCATCAACGGCGTGTAGCTTGTTCCCGTGGGAAACGGATCGAAATCGGTTAGATCCGAAATATCGCCAGTTAGGCTTGAGATCTCATCATCCACCGCTTGATCGATCAAAAGCGCCTCGGATGTTGTGTCCGTGTATGAACCAAGCGACGCCAGGTAGCTGGCTGGAAATGTGATCTCGCTCAGCGCCGTCGGATTCAGATAAAAATCATATCCGCGGATGCCAACGACCGACCCTTGCGAACCATATCGAGTCAGGGTCCAGAGCGATTGATCCAGCGGCTCGCCGTCGGCGACGAAATTGTCCACACTGTCGGAAGTAAATGTCGCGCCGTCCACAGCATAAACCCGCGCGCTTCCCTCTTCGCCCTTGGGGTTTAATTGCACTGAGCAATCCAGCGACGGGTCATATGTATAAGTTCCCGCAGGGATATTGACAGGATCCCCAGCCAGCGCCGAGGAATCGCCCGGCACTACATCGCCCGAATCGTCGACGGTTGCCTCGGCAGTAATTGCATACTTGGGAAAATTTAAATTGATCAGTGGATTGGTTTGATTGGAAACCGAAGCGGAACCGCTATAAGCGCCCGTGGTCGAGGTGATGCTCACTTCATCGTCCGGCTCGGAAAGTTGGCCCTTCGTCAGTGCAAATTGCCCCGGCCCCAGGATTTGCGCCACCGGACCCGAAAAGGTGTAATTCGGCACTGTGTTGCCGGTCAGAGGACTTACTTTAAAACCACTGGGAACCGCGATTTTCTGGCTCGTCAAACCAACGCCCGATCGGTATTGCCCCGGCGATGCGGCGGTGGTCCCACCCAGTACAACATCCGAAGTGACGCTGGCATTGCTGCCGATATCCGCCTGCTCACTGTACGCCGCGACATTCAAATACCCACCGCTCGAAAACGCCGGCGCCGACGGGTTCATCGCACTCGCGATGGCGCTGCCAGCAAATACTTGCCCGCAAAGCGCCCATCCAGACAGCAAGCCCGATACACAGCAAATCGAAAACATCCCACGCATAAGACCTCCTGATTGAAAGAAAGACATGATCCAAAGCAACGCACGCCTTGGAGAACACCCTGCACAAGCGATTCAATTTTTTCCCAATGAGCCAGATTACAAGCGGCCAAAGCAAATGCAAGAAAAATATGGATTCCGCGCTCAGAGTACTCCAAGGGTCGAGTTTAATGCCGGCACGCTAGAGGATAATTAAGGTGTCCATGGCTCGTGCCGCCTACTATTTCCGTATGCCCGTCGACCTGCAAGCACCGCGCAACATTCTTACGTCACGGTTGGTTCTGCGCGCCGCTGAAATTTCTGACGCCTCCAGCATCTTTTCCGAATACGCCCAGGATGCGGAAGTCGCCCGCTATATGACCTGGCGGCCTCATAAAACTATCGGCGAGACGGAAGAATTTCTCGCTGGCTGCGTGAAGCGATGGGATGCCGGCACCGAGTATTCATGGATTATCTCGTTAAAAGAAAACGATCACGCGGTGGGGATGATAAGCTGCCGGCCTAACCGACATGCAGTCGAAATTGGCTATGCGCTGACCCGCCGGTTGTGGAAGCACGGAATCATGAGCGAGGCCTTGAGGGCGACGATGGATTGGCTTTGGCAAAATGAAGCTGTTTATCGCATCTGGGCTTTCTGCGATATTGATAATCCTGCCTCCGCCCGTGTCATGGAAAAAGCGGGCATGCAGCGTGAAGGAATTCTGCGGCGATGGGTGATGCACCCCAACATATCCAATGAGCCGCGCGATTGTTTTGTTTATGCCGCGGTACGCTAAATCGCCCAGATTGAATTCAAGAATCATTCTTGATCGATTGTGCAGTACTTTCTCTCGGCGCGCATATAACATCTCGAGGCGCTTGCGATGAATCTATTGTGCACCTCGCCTTTCCCGGTGAAAATGCCGCTGGATGAGTGACGAGACAATTCTTCCTGCGCATCAATCTCCCCGAAGCTGGATGCCCGCATTTTTCCGACCGCACGTTGCTGACACGGAAATTACCGATCCTGAACAAATCCAGACGCGCTATCGATTTTACCGCCCGCGTATTCTCTTCTGGTCGACAGCTGGTTACGGCACATTTTACTTCGTCCGCAAAAATCTTTCCGTTGCTATCCCTGCGATGCTCACCCAGCTTCACCTGCAAAAGACGGATCTCGGCCTGATCCTCACCCTGCATGGCGTGCTCTATGGGATCTCCAAATTCCTCAACGGCATGGCCGCCGATCGCGCTAATGCGCGCATCTTCATGCCGATCGCGCTGATCATCTGCGCCATCCTCAATCTGTTATTCGGCTTGAGCACCTCGCTGATTTTCCTGGGTGTCTTCTGGACCCTCAATGGTTGGTTCCAGGGTATGGGGTTCCCTCCCTGCGCGCGCGTTCTTACGCATTGGTTTTCCCCCCGGGAGCTCGCTTCTAAAATGTCCATCTGGAACTGCTCGCACTCTCTCGGCGGCGCGCTGATTGTGATTCTTTGTGCACAATTGCTGAAACATTATAACCACTGGCAAATTTGCTTCTTCGTTCCCGCAGGCATCGCTCTCTGCATGGGCGGAGTGCTTCTAATTAACCTCCGCGACACCCCTGAATCGATCGGCCTGCCCCCCGTCGAGCATACGCCCATGCCTACAGTGCATGGGTGGAAATTCTGCATCCCCGTCATGGTCGGCGCTTTGGTTCTGGTAGGAGCCGGGCGATATTTTTTCCACGCCGCATGGGGGGAACTGATCTGGTGGTTTTTTGTCACGCTCGCGCTGTGCGGATTAATCATGCTCAATCTGCGCGACGTGCCTGCCGTGGCGGCGGCGCTCGCTCAATCCAAATCTCCGGATGCACATCTGCCGCCCACAGCAAATCAGCCCATGGAGTCGCCTCCATCCGATGCCGTAACTCTCGATTACGCGCATCCATCTCCAGATGATTTTCGCGAATTACTCTGGCAAAAAGTTTTCTCTAATCCCTACATTTGGCTCGTCTCCATCGCCAATTTTTTCGTCTATACGATTCGCTTCGGCATATTCGATTGGGGTCCTACGCTGCTGCACGAATACAAAGGCATGCCCCTCACCCAAGCCGCGGCGATTGTGGCGACGTTCGAAGTCGCGGGACTTTTTGGCATGCTGATCACCGGCTGGATGACCGACCGGATCTTCGGAGGTCGACCCATCCCCCTCTGTCTTCTGAGCATGCTGTGCTGTGGAGCTTGCATTCTGGCATTCTGGAAATATCCCGGCCACAACATGGCGGTGAATACGGCGATCCTTGCGGCAGCGGGATTTTTTGTCTATTGCCCCCAATCTTTAATTGCCGTAATCGCCGCAAATCTCGCTACCAAAAAAGCCGCCGCCACTTCTGTGGGGCTCACCTCAATCTTCGGTTATGCCAGCACCATCGTTTCAGGGGTCGGAATAGGTTGGCTGGCACAAAACCATGGCTGGGCTCCCGCATTCGCGTGCCTGATCGGAGCCGCCCTGGCCGGCGCGATTCTATTTTTAATTGCTCTCCCCGCGAAGGTGCATGGCTACGATGAATAGGAAAGACGCTGCCCCCGAGCCAGACACGCAATTCTCAGCACATTGCAATGAATGTTGCCAGCGCCAGGATGGCGATCTTGAGCTTCTTGTTCCAATAAACCCGGTGAGTGATGGCTACTAATTGCATAAGCGTCCTCGAATAGGCCTTAAACATACCCCAAATCGGGGCGTTGTCGAATCAAAAAATTCCAGCGGAAACGAAAAATGTCCAATCGCATTGGTGCGTTTCCAATCCTCTGCAAATACATGCCCCGCAAATGCTCTGCCACGAGTAGTGAAAATGCCCGGAGATCAATCGGGCGTTAATCTATAACGCTTATGCCATCTGGGAAGTCGCCAAATACAAAAGTAGTATTTGCATGTCATGATATGGACGAGATTTAAGTAAAATCCTTGCGCGATCGGGAAAAGCATTGGATTTTCTATCACAAAAACGGACAAATAGAAAAGTCGGGAAATTGCGAATTTTTTTCGAGAGCGTTGCTTTAATTGCATGGTTAACCATAGACTCAATTGCAATATGCAAGTTTCCACCATCAATGCACCTAAGCGTCACTCACCAGTAGCGGAGTCTATGAGTAAAAGTAATTCGCGCTTCAGCAGCAGCCTCAACAGCTTGCTGAAGAATAATAAATCAGAAACTTTTTCTTACCGTCAGATATTCGAGTGGGTCGGCAAATACGTACCTTTTGAAATCGGGCTGATTGTTTCCACCATGCCGCGCGGCGGATTGCAAATCGTGCAGCCGCAGAGAATTCCGGAAACTATGGCCCGGCTATACAGCAAGCAGTTTCATGCAGAGGACAAAGTCACCTGGCAGGCGATTCTCGATCAAAAGGCCGTCACGGGCAAACAAGTATGGGGAAGTGAATATTCCAAAACGCCTTATGTAAGCCAGTTCATGGAACTCATTGGCTTGCAGTCGGTCGCGGCTGCTCCGCTGTCGCAGCCCGTGCTTAATGGATATGCCGGGGCATTGGTCCTGTTCCGCGGGCCGGAACAGGGCGATTTCGCTCCCGCCGATCTCGAAGCAATGCAGGAGATCGCGCAAGACCTTGACGGCGCGATTGATAAAAACCGCCAGCAGCGCATTGGTGAGGCCTGCGCCAACAGTATTACGCTGAGTCACCGTGTACCCGTGCGGCAGTTTGTTTTCGATAAATCGATGCGGCAGCTCATGCCGGACTCGGATCTCGATCAATTGGAAGAAAACGTTCGCGCCGAAATGCTGAAACGAGTCAAGCAGGAATTCGCGCGGATGAACAACGCCGAGATCACCGATCGCCTGGCTTTGCCGGATAGTCGTGGCGATCTTTGGATATTCCACCTGCATCCCATCAAGGACTATCCCGCGATCGGCGGCCCCGTGGTCTTCTGTAATTTGCAGCCTGCCTCGTGTGAATGGGCGGCCGTACGCCCTGCGGATTTCCAGGCCGACAGTGAACTCGCCCGGCTTATTCCGGCGCTGAAGTTCATGGAAGAAGAGTTTCGCCGCGGTCCAACACTGACTGAAATCGCGCATACCTCGCATCTGAGCCCCTTCCACTTTCACCGCCGCTTTACCGAATTGCTGGGACTGACTCCCAAGCATTTCATGCTCGATTGCCAGATCGAGGAGTCCAAGCGCATGCTCGCCGAGGGGAAAAAGCCCCTGGCCGAAGTCGCCAGCATCTGTGGATTTGCGCATCAAAGCCACTTTACGAGCCGCTTCAAACAGGCGACAGGCTTAACGCCCACGCGCTGGCGGCGTCTGGCTGCTGAGAGGCGCATTGCGGCAAAGGTAATGTGAGAAACAAAATAAAGAGTTAACGCGGTGGCAACACCGCGTTTTTCTTTTGCATGCGCAAGCTCTTCTTTCAGCGATTATAATTTTTTCCATGCATCGCATAGGTTGCGTCAGCTATCTGAACGCCAAGCCGCTGATTTTCGGCCTCGAACAGCAGCCGGACATTCAGCTCGACCTGGAAGTTCCCGCCAAATTGCTCGACGGCCTGCTCGCCAAGCGTTTTGAGGTTGCGCTGCTGCCGGTGATTGATTACCAACGCATGGAGAATCTGGCATTGCTGCCAGCAGGGGGGATCGGTTCGGAAGACGAAACGCTCACCGTCCGTATCTTCAGCACTGTGCCGATCGAGCAGATTCGAAGCTTGTCCTGCGATATTGAAAGCCACACCTCCGTGGCCTTGGCGCGAATCATTTTGCAGGAATCTTTCGGCATTCATCCGGAATTCGTTGCTTCGACCGCTGCTGATGCAGAACTGTTGATCGGCGACAAAGTGATTGCGCGAATGCAAAGTGAGATGCAGAATTCGCAAGCCAGAAGCAAGAAATCAAAATCGTCTTCAGCATTCCAGTTGGACCTGGGCAGTGCCTGGCGAAAACTGACTAGTTTGCCTTTTTTGTTTGCCTGCTGGACTGCTCGGCGGGATGCGGACCTCGGTGATGTACCGCAGCGTTTGCTCGCCGCGCGGAAGAGGGGCATGGAGAATATCCCGAGAATTGTTCAGCGCGATGCCATACCACTTGGCTGGCCAGCCGAAGTGGCGCGCAAATATCTTACCGAGCATCTCAGCTATGAAGTCTCCCCCCGGCAAATCCAGGCCGTCGAGCTTTTCCATCAACTAGCAGCTCGCCACGGCTTGATCCCGTCTCCTCGGCCCCTGGAGATTTGGCCGTTTAATGTTAACGGAACTCTTTGAGTGGCGTGAGAGCTTTCAGCCGTTATGATAACGCCCAATTCTACTGTTGGAGAAAATCCCGCATGAAAAATTCACGCCGCCGCCATCGTCTGCAATTCGCCGAGTCTCTCGAGCAGCGTACGCTGCTCTCCTATTCGGTCAGCCACAATTCTGCTGTGATCATGAACACTTCATTGGGCGAGGTTGCTATCTCGCTCGACAGCAACTCGCCGATCACGACTGCCAACTTTCTCGCCTATGTAAATGCAGGCCTGTACAACGGAACCGTGTTTCATCGCATTGCCGTTGATAACGATACCCAACTCAACGACACCACGGAAACTTACTCCATCGTTCAGGGCGGCGGTTACACTGTAAGCGGCACCACATTCAATCCCATCACTACTGATGCTCCGATCACCAACGAAGAACCCACCACCGGCAATGCCAACTCTGCCGGCACGATTTCCATGGCGCGTACTTCCAGCCCGGACAGCGCGACCAGCCAATTCTTTTTCAATGTCACGGATAATTCCAGTATCTTTGATGGCAATGGTAGCGCAGAAAATAGCGGCTATGCCGTCTTCGGCAACGTCATCCGCGGCATGGGAGTGGTCGATACCATCGACAACCTGAATCCCGAAACGGTCGGTAATTTTTCCAATGTCCCCGAGATCAATACCACCAATAGCTCGCAAAGCCCCTTCGTAACCATCACGACCGCCACTGAGGAAGACACGCTCACCGCCACCCTCGGCCCAAATGCCGCAGACGGCACCAAGAGCGTCACCTTCTTCGACCCCACGAGCAAATCCAAAGTAACCATCTCGATGACCGCTGATGCGACCCTCACATTCACCGGCACATCGCTCTCCGCCGTCTCCAAGGGCAGCAATCTTCTGATCTCCGGAACAAACGTCCAGCTCCAGGAAATCAACTCCACCGATAGCACGGCGAAGAGCACGCTGACCGTCAAAGGCACGGCCACAAACCTCGGCGACATCAATATCACCGGATCGGTTAAGTCGATCTCGGGATCGGCAGCGAACCTGACCGGCGATATTAGCATCACTGGCGGCGTCGGCTCGATCAAGCTCAAAAGTACCACCGCCGCGGGCGTTATAGCTCTTGATACCAATTCCGTCAGCGGCGCTGCAGCCACCGCGATTAATGTCGGCAGTCTTTCCGATATCACTATCCAAGACGGAGGAAGCATCGCTTCACTGACAGCTAAAAGTTATGTCGTCAATGATGGGACCGCCCGAGCCGTCGATGCCTCGGGACCGATTTCCAAGGTAACCATTTCCGGCGAGATGGATGCTGGCGTGAATGGCGGCTCTGTCGGCACATACCGCGCCGGCGAAGTCCGCAGTTATATCGCTGGCCAGTCCACCGTAGGCTCGGTCACCGCCCTCTCTCTGAACGACTCAGAAATTTATGCCGGCGGGGCGTACAGCGCCAGCACTTTGGGCGTTGGCAAGGTTACCATCAGCGGTGTGATGAACAATTCGGAAATCGTCGCCCTCGGAAATATCGGCAGTGTCAAAGCCTCCTCCATGTCCGGCTCGGTCATCGTCGCTGGATATGACAATTCTGATACCGCTCAGGACAGCTTCGAAACTCCGTTGGGTTCAGATGCAACCATCCAGAGTGTCACGCTGAAAACGCCCAAGGGAACAGCCACCAGCTTCAGCGACAGCGAGATTTCCGCCGGCGTAATTAATTCTCTGGTGCTGGGCCGAATCGCCACCTCGCTGGCTGCTAGCCCATCGATCACGGTAATGGGCATTCAGGCCACCGACTTAAAATCCCTGATCGCCACCACGGATCAGAACCAATCGCTAAAACTCACGAATATCACCACGCAAGACCAATTAAACGCCGCGGTTTCGACTCAGAAAGTGAACCTCGGCAGCTTCACCTTCAGTATTATCACGACAAGCGACATCGGCGTGTCGGCATAATCCAAAAGTTGCAATCGCCGGGACTCAACGAGTCCCGGCTATTGATGTCGCAAATTTGTAGGGGGGGCACTGCCCACCAATGCATCGCGGTGGGCTGTGCTCACCCTACAATTGCTCCCATGCCCGCTCGCGATTTGCACGTATCGACTGGCGAAGCGCTGCTCCGGCAGCATAAATACGCCGAAGCACGCCTTGAATTCGCTGCCGCTCTCGAGCAATCACCCAACAATGCGAAACTGCATTGGCAACTCGGCGTATGCGATGACAAGCTCGGCCGAGGCCATCTAGCCATCGAAAGTTTTCAGCAATCCATCCGAATCGATCCGCAATTTGCCTTCGGCCACGCCGCGATGGGCGCCTGGTTTTTAAACAATGGCATGGTCGATCTGGCCGCCGACGCCAGCACTCGCGCCCTGGAATTGCTCCCTGGCAATCACACCATTCTCGAACTCCGCGCCCGCATTTTGGAAGTGGCTGGCGAATTTGACGCCGCCTGGAAAATCGTCCGTGATCTTTTCGCCGCGGGATATGCCTCGCCAACAATCATTGTTCTCTTTGCGGGTTTATCCAGGCGTTTCAAGGTAGAAAAAACGGCTTTGGCATTACTGGAAAACTGCCTGGCAGTGAAAGAAGTTCAACCCGCCGATGCCGCGAATTTCCACTACGCCGCCGCAAATCTGCTCGATGCTGCTGGCCAATTTGACCAGGCATTTTCCCACGCAAAAAAAGCCAACCAAATCCGCCACCCATTTTACGACGCAGTAGCGCACGAGCGCACCGTGGAGGAATTGATAGCCTATTTCACCCGGCCGCGATTGCGCAAATTTCCCCAGCCGACTTCCAGCGATTTACCCGTTTTCATCGTCGGCATGCCGCGCTCCGGCACCACGCTGGTCGAGCAAATCCTCGCCTCCCACCCGCTAATCCACGGCGGCGGCGAACTGGATTTCATGTACCAAATCTGGTCCGGAATCATCGGTATGACCAAAGCCACGCCGCAGGAATATCCGCACTGCCTCGACCACATCAATCACGAGCAATTGGAAGGCATGTCGCAGATTTATCTCCAGCCTCTGCGGGCAATGAATCCGCAAGCGACTCACATCACCGACAAGCTCCCGCTCAATTTCCTGCATCTGGGCCTGATCGCAATGCTCTTTCCCGGTTCTCGGATCATTCATTGCCGCCGCGATGCGATGGATAATTGCCTCTCGTGCTACCTGACCGCATTCCGTGAAGGCCATGATTTTAAATACGATTTGAAAAATCTCGGCCATTTCTATCGCCTGTACGAACGCCTGATGGCCCATTGGAAATCCGAGCTTGATCTGCCAATTCTGGATGTGAATTACGAAGATTTAATTACCGATAACGCTGCCCAATCGCAGCGAATGATCCAATTTCTCGGCATCCCCTGGGATCAGCGATGTCTGCAATTCGACAAAACCCCTCGCCCCGTCGCCACCGCCAGCATGCACCAGGTCCGCCGATCCATTTATCATTCATCCCTGCAACGTTGGCGAAATTACCAAAACCATCTGGGCGACCTCAAAGCAAGCCTCGGTGTAAAATGAGGACCAATGTAGGGGCGGCTTTCAGCCGCCCGCGATTCTTTCACCGTTCATCATTCAGCATTCCCTTTAACTTCTGTTTTCCCAACAACCAGAGAATCGATGCGTTAATATGGAAGCGGAAGAGGCGGTTGCCGTAGTATCCGTCTAGCCCCGCCCTTGCCGGTGGGCTATAATTTCGCACCCCATTTGGAGATTGCAGCATGAAGCAACGTCGTCGGAATTCGCGGGCTAAATCATCCTCCATCCTCGTTCAGGCTCTTGAGCAGCGCACGCTGCTTTCTTATTCTGTGGTCCCGAATTCCGCCGTGGTGTTGAACACCTCGTTGGGCGAGGTGGTTGTGTCTCTCGACACAAACACACCGATCACCAACGCCAACTTTCTCTCCTACGTCACGGCTGGCTCCTACAACGGCACGGTTTTCCACCGCATCGCTGTTGATGGCGAAACTCAGCTTGATAATAACACTGAAACCTATTCCATCGTCCAAGGCGGCGGATACACTGTGAGCGGCACCACATTCACTCCCATCGCCACCAATCCTGCGATCACCAATGAATCTGCCAATCCCAACAGCGCCGGCACGATCGCCATGGCCCGCACCTCCAGTCCCGACTCGGCCACCAGCCAGTTTTTTTTCAACGTCTCGGACAATTCCAGCGTATTTCCCGACGATCCCAGCGATGGCTACGCCGTCTTCGGCAACGTCATTCGCGGCATGGGCGTGGTCGACACCATCGATAGCCTGAATCCCGAAACTGTCGGCGAATTTTCCAACGTCCCGGAAATCAACACCGGCACCAACACCACCGAAAGCCCCTTCGTCACCATCACCACCGCTACCGAAGAAGACACCATGACCGTGACCATGGGCCCCAACGACGCCTCCGGCACGCATAGTGTCTCCTTTCAGGATACCGCCAGCGGAGCCGGCACCACGATCTCGCTCTCCGGCGCCAATTCCACACTCACCTTCACCGGCACTCATCTTTCCGCCAAGCAGGTCGGCGGACGTCTGATCGTCAGCGGTGTCGGCGTCGAACTAGACGAAATTCAATCCAGCAACACCACCACCAAATCCAGCTTGATGTTCTCCTCGGTAGGCCGGACCAAGCATGTCGATGTTGGCGATATTAATATCAACGGCTCCATCGGCTCGATCCTCGGCGGCGACATCAACGTCACCGGAGACATTGATGTCAGCGGCTCGGTGGGCATGATCAGACTGCTCTCCTCCACCGCTGCCGGTGTGATCAATATCGGCACGAGTCTGAGCCAGGCCCAGGCCGCCGCTGCTCCCGCGACGTTTATCAACATCCCCTTCCTTACTAACATCTCCATTGAGAGCAGCGGCAGTATCAAAGAGCTCCTCACCCGCTCCTATCAGATCACCGATGGTACTAATCGCGCGGTTCAAATTACTGGTGCGGTCGAAAAATTCGTGGATTACGGAGTTATGGAAGCCGGTATCAACGCCGGCGCAATCGGCACTTATCGCTCAGCCGAAACCACCAGCTACATTGCCGGCCAATCCACCATCGGCACCATCAAAACCAACATTCTCGAAGGCGAAGTCTATTCCGGCGGCGCTTACGCAGCCGGCACGCTCGGCATCCATAACATCGATGTCACCGGAGCCATCGAAGATACTGAAATCATCTCGCTGGGTAACATCGGCAACATCCATGCTGGCTCCATGATCGGCGTCGATGTCGCCGCGGGTTACAACAGTTCTGATACCGCTGCTGATAATTTCGAAAGCCCGCTCGGCTCCAATGCTATTTTGCAAAGCTTGAGCCTCCGCGCCCCCAAGGGCCCCAAGGGTGCGAGTTTCAGCGACAGCCAGATCCAGGCGTATCAGATCAATTCGCTCAACCTCGGCCGAATTTCCACTACCGTCGCCAGCGGCTCCGAACTAGCCATCAGTGGCATTCAGACCACGCACCTGCTTTCCCTCAACGCCGTCACCGAAAACAAAAAGCTGAATTTCCACCTGAGCAATATCAAGAGCACCACCACACTGAACAACCAGCTCAAAAACGCAGGCATCGATCTTAATCCCAGTGCCACTATTGGCACGATTTCCACCGGCACCACCAGCACTTCAGGCTTGGTCAACACTGCCGGCTATACGTATAACTCGCTAACTCTTAACAGCGCTCTGGTTGGCGCCATTCCGGCTGGCACCGCCATCACTGTCAGCGACGGAACCAATTCTCAAACTGTCACTCTCAGCGCTGCCGCCAATGTCGGCGACACCGCCCTGAGCGTGACTCCCTTCACCGCCAGCGCTGCCATCGCCACCGGCGCGACCCTCCAGGGCACACTGGTCGCCAGCACCGCCACCGGACTCACCTCCGGCCTGACCTACAACGCCATCAATTTGACCACCGCTCTTAACGAAACACTCGCTGCCGGCAGCAGCATTGTTATCACCGCTGCCGATGGCACTACGCAAACTCTCACCCTCTCCGCTGACGCCGAAAGCGCCGCTACATCGATCAGCGTTACCCCCTTTGTCGCGAACGATACGTATGATACTACCGCCACCGTCGCCAGCAGCGGCACCTCTCTCGGCACCCTCACCGGCGGCACCGTTACGGGCCTTACTTCGGGTGTTAACTACAGCTCCATAGCCCTGACCACTGCTCTCACCGAATCGCTGGCAGTTGGCAGCACCATTACCATCACGGCTTCGGATAACACTACGCAGACTCTTACTGTCTCTGCCGCCGCCGCTTCCGGCGCTACCTCCATCTCCGTAAATCCATTTACCGCTAACGATACCTATATTGGTTCCACTGCCACCGTCGCTGACAGCACCGGCACTTCGCTCGGCACGCTCTCCAGTGGAACCCCCACGGCCACCGGCACGCTCACCACCGCCACCGCCACCACCTCCGGGCTCATCTCCGGCGTCGCTTACACCGCCATCACCCTGAATTCCCCCACCACCGCTGCTCTCACCAGCGGCCAAGCCATTACCTTGATCTCCGGCACCAACACCCAAACCGCCGCTCTCGGCGCCGCCGCCAGCAGCGGCGCCACCACCCTGACGACCAGCCTCACCGCCAATAACAATTACCCCGCCGGCACCACCATCAAAGGCGTCGGCTTCACCATCGACATTATCCCCGTCTCCGACATCGGCGTCGCCAGCAGCAGCTCATAATTTTGAATGGCTCACATTAGCCGCCGCGCTTGAACCGGCGTGTCTATACATGAAATCTTTTACCGATTATCTAACCCTCCACCTCCCCAGGCGCGTGTAAATTAAAATCATCGGCGAGTAATCCACACTTCGCTTCGCATTTTCAAAAACCGGCGGTGGCATTTCAGCCTATGTCGAGCTGTGCCACTGACAAATTGCGTTTCCATCACCAACCTCATCAATCATTTTCCCCGTTCGCGCTTTCACCCTTTATTTCAATAATGACTTCATGAACGCCTCCGATACCCATCTCAAATTCGCCTGCGTGCTCCTCCCCGTGCGCGACCTGGAAATGATGACTGCCTTCTATCGCGATGTCCTCGGTTTTCCCCAACTCGAATCCGACGACCCCGCTACCGTTCCCTTCGACATCGGCATCGCCAAACTCTGTCTCCATCAAGCCAAAGCCCCCATGCGCGACGACGACGACACCATCGGCGCGACCATGCTATTCCACGTTGCCGATGTCTCTACTATGCGCGAGCAACTCCTCGAGCAAGGCGTCCGCATGGCCAAACTAAAATCCTTCGGCTCCCGCGCCGAATGCGACGGCCGCGATCCCGAGGGAAATCTTTTCCGACTGACCAATCAGGGCTGAGCCACCAATTGTTCCGCCGACACGGGTTCCAATCGCGGCGAGAGCAGGTGAATCATTAGCAGCGTAAAAAGATAGATGCATGCCCCGACTCGTAGCAGCGGCACATAATCTTCATGCAGAGATTGGAGAACATGTCCGATGCAGAAAAATGCAATGATTCCGCCAATCGCGCCGGCAAATCCGCCTAGACCGACCACCGATCCCGTCGCACGGCGGGGAAATGTATCCGAGGCGAGCGTAAACAAGTTCGCGCTCCATCCCTGGTGAGACGCTGCCGCCATCGCGATCATTGCCGTGGACAGCCACAACTGGTGCACGGACGCCGCGAAAAACATCGGCGTCACGCAAGCAGCGCAAATCAGCATCGCAATTTTCCGGCCCGCATTCACGCTCCAGCCACGATGAATCAACGTTGAGCTGATCCATCCGCCTCCGATCGATCCAACGTCCGCTGCAAGATAGATAACCACCATCGGCAGCGCCAGCCCGCCTAGAGTCACATGATAGGTCGTGGCAAAAAACTTAGGCGACCAGAGCGCGAAGAACCACCACACAGGATCGGTCATGAATTTGCCAAAGCAAAACGCCCACGTCGCTCGATGTGGAAACAGTCGGCGCCACGCTACCCTCACTGGCGGGTCGGGCGGATCACTGCGGATGTATTCCAGTTCCTTCTTGCCCAGCTTCGGTTGCTCCTCCGGCCTGCGATAAAACGCCAGCCACAGGATCACCCAGATGATGTCAAAACCGCCGGTAATCAGAAACGCATATCGCCACCCCAGGAAATCCGCGACGACGGGAACCATAATCGCCGAAATGATAATGCCGAGATTCGACCCCGAATTAAATACGCCGGTCGCCAGGGCGCGCTCTTTTTTGGGAAACCATTCTGCCGTGGTCTTTATCGCCGCAGGAAAATTTCCGGATTCTCCCAGCCCCAGGAGAAACCGCGCCGCCACAAATCCCATCCAACCCCAGTGGCTGGCGATCGAGTGAAGCATCGACGCGATTGCCCAGAATATCGTCGAAGCGGCATAGCCGATGCGCGTCCCGACTTTGTCGAGGAATGGACCGACCAAGGCAAAGCCGATCGCGTACGAAAACATGAATGCCATGTTGATGTACGCATAATGCAACTCATTCCAACCAGCCACTTTTTGCAGATAAGGAGCCAGAAGGCTCAGGACCTGACGGTCCATGTAATTGACGGTGGTGGCGTAAAAGAGCAGCCCACAGACCACCCACCGAAACGATCCAACCTTTTGGGTGCCGATGTGTGCTCGATCCGCCGCCATAGCTGCTCCAACTGCGGTAGCGCCTTCCGAGGAGTCGTTTACCAGCCGGGCAGTTGCCTCTGTTCGCGCCGCCATCAGGTCCCGTTCATCGCTGTCAGCCAATCTCGCTCCTTTCGCCGCCTAATGTGAAACAACACTTTACCGCCTCGCCCCAAAATATCCCGCCACTTTGTTTGAGAATTCCATTTTTCGTATTGCGTTTTTTCCCCTATGATTATCCCTATGCAATCCATCATCAAAGGCAAAGCCTACGTCGTGGGCGACAATCTGGACACCGATCAGATCATCCCAGCCATCTATCTCTCCTATAACCCGTCGGTCCCGGAGGAGCGCAAATTCTTCGGCATGTACGCCATGAGCAGCGTCCCCGAAGGCCAACGCGGCCTGCCCGCAGGCAACATCCCCTTTGTCCGCCAGGGCGAATTCCATTCTGATTTCACCATCGTCATCGGCGGCAAAAATTTCGGCTCCGGCTCCTCCCGCGAACACGCCCCCCTCGCCCTGGCCGAAGCCGGCGTCCAATGCTGTATCGCCGAGTTTTATGCCAGAATCTTCTTCCGCAACTCTGTCAACGGCGGCTATCTCATCCCCTTCGAATCCACCGAACGACTCGTCGAAAAAATCCGCACCGGCGATGAACTCGAAGTCCACGTGAACGATCTGTTTATCCTCAACAAAACCCAAAACCAGAAATACCAGCTCAAACCTCTCGGTGATGTGCTGCCAATCATTGAAGCCGGCGGCGTATTCAATTACGCCAAAGAAGTTGGGATGTTGAAATAGTCCACACTCGCAATATTTAGCGGCGGTGCGTAGCACCGCGTTGAGAATTGCTACCAAGCGCGGTGCTACGCACCGCCGCTAAATATAGAATACTCCTCTTGCCCATTCCGCATTCTGCATTCATCATTCTACAATGCTTCCGCAAAACACTTTCGTCTTCGACCACCCCGTCATCCAAACCAAGCTCACCGAGCTGCGCGATGAATCCACCAACCACCGCATGTTCCGCGCTCTCCTCGACGAAATCGCCGGCCTCATGGTCTACGAAGTCACCCGCGATTGGCCCACCAAACCCCAGCCTGTCAAAACTCCCATGGAGCAAACCACCGGCAAAATTCTCGCCCGCCAGGTTACTCTCGTCCCCATCCTCCGCGCCGGCCTCGGCATGGCCGATGGTGTCCTGCGCCTCCTCCCAGATGCCCGCCTCGGCCACCTCGGCGTTTATCGCGACGAAGAAACCCGCCAGCCCGTTGCCTATTACCAGAAACTCCCTCCCGACATCGCCGATACAGAAGTGCTGCTGATCGACCCCATGCTCGCCACCGGCGGTTCTTCCAGCGCCGCTGCGTCCTTCCTCAAAAAAGCCGGCGTCAAAAGCATGAAATTCGTCTGCCTCGTCGCCGCCCCCGAAGGCATCGCATCGTTCCACGAGCAACACGCCGAAATTCCCATCTACTGCGCCAGCATCGACCGCCAGCTTGACTCCCGCGCCTACATCCTCCCCGGCCTAGGCGACGCCGGCGACCGCATCTTCGGAACATGACCGGGTGAACCAATCCCTACCCCGCGCAATATTTAGCGGCGGTGCATCGCACCGCGTTGGGGTGCTCTGTTCAGCGCGGTCCTGCGGACGCGCCGCTAAATATCACTCGACCATCGAATTTCGCATTCCCTTGCCGCCTTGTCCTGCCATGAGCTTGTCGGATGGTCCCTTGTCCCTATTCTTCCCCACGGGTACGATTCATCTTTCGTATTTTCCGGAGAGAACAAACAAAATGCGTTTGACCGAAACCCTGAAAGTTAAAAATATCCTGGTCCCTCTGATTGCCAAAACCAAGACCGAAGCCATCCGTGAACTCGTCGATCTGCTCGCCGCCAACGGCGAAATCA
The DNA here is from genome assembly GCA_036490535.1 of Tepidisphaeraceae bacterium. Classification (GTDB taxonomy): domain Bacteria; phylum Planctomycetota; class Phycisphaerae; order Tepidisphaerales; family Tepidisphaeraceae; genus DASXDR01. The sequence goes on from DASXDR010000178.1 coordinate 40,677, forward strand.
CCGACGCCAAAAAAGTCCTCGATTCCGTCCTCGAGCGTGAAGCCACGCGCAGCACCGGCATCGGTAATGGCCTGGCCATCCCCCACGGCAAATGCGCCGGCGTCAAAGATGTCGTCATGGCCATCGGCAAAGCCGCCACTCCCATCGATTTCCAATCCATTGATGGTCGCCCGGTCAGCCTCATCTGGCTCCTCTCCAGCCCCCCCGATCAGACCGGCCCCCACATCCGCGCCCTGGCCAGCATCTCCCGCCTCATGCAAATCGACAAATTTCGCCAAACCCTCGCCCAGGCCACCACCGCCCAACAAATCTACGACGCCGTCGCCGCCCAGGAAGCCGCCACAGCGACGTAAATTAAGAAAAGCTGTGGTATTTAATCAAGCACAAAGCTCTATCACTTTTGTATTGCTGTCGCTCGCATTCCTTTTCGTTTCCGCTCTGATGGTGCTTTGGGCAAAGAAAGGTACTAGTCTTCGTTGGGTACCTTTCGGGGAGGTGAACCAGGATTTACGATGTCGAAGACCGGCGCTCGGACTTGCGCCGTGTTTTTAGCAAGTTGTAGCGCCTTTTGTCTGGCATGTGTAGTAGCCATACAAAGGCTACACATTGCATCCATGGGCCTGATTGTCTTATCGTTCGTTGCACTGATCAGGCAACTCCGACGTGATCAGCGAGCAAGTCGATAAAGCATTCCAGGATCAACCGCAGCGCCCAATACAAATGAAAGAAATTCTGCGGATCTCGATTTCCTCTTTCAATTTCATTATCTCAATTGATTCACGTTCATGGCCGCCGGCGCCTTCGGATCACACACCCAGCCAGCAGGGTTCCCGCCGCACATATACTCGCCGGTTCCGGCACCACAAACTCCACGACATACCCATATGCCTGCCCGCTCGATGCGGTGGTAATGTAATCCCACAGCTGCCCATTATTCTGAAAATACCCCGCCCCCTCCGGCCCCGGGCCCTCGCCATGATCGATATTCCACGTATTCACAACACTATCCGGCACTGCAGTGCCGTTGATCCAGCTCCAATTATTCGGAGACGCATTTCCATCCGGACTGCTGGCGCCCACCCAGTACATCTCACCTTGCCCGGCAGGATTGCTCGCCGGGTACATCACGTTGTCGTTGATAAAAGTGAACGCATCTGTGTAATCAGGAGACAAGACCGCCAACTGGCCCTCATAGGTCGTCGACCCCACCACAATGGTCTGTGCAGCAGCGTCAAAAAGCGCCTGGCCAAATGTCAATGGCGAAGCATTGCCCGTATCAATTCGCTGATAATAATTTCCATCGGCGCCCGTGCCGGAATTCCACTGGACTAACCCCGAATCAGCAAAGGCGCCCGTCGCTCCGGCGAGCACAGCAATAGCTGCTAACATCACATATTTCGTCTGCATTTTCTTCTCTCCTCAGAAGGCTAGATATCTCCAAAATATATACCACAAACCCGGGATATCAATATAATTCCGGGCCGGAAATAGGCGAAAATCGGCTATTTTTAGGCGCGCGAGCGTTATCTTTGCGTACACAATCTGTGTTACGCCGGTTTCGCTGTCGCTTTCTTCTCATTCGTCGGCTGCGCTTCTCGCTTCTCCGGCAGCGGAATCGCCACCTGCGGCCGACCCGGCACGGGCCAATCCGTATGAAAGAAATGCCCCCTCGGCTGATCCAGCCGCTCATACGTATGCGCCCCAAAATAATCCCGCTGTGCCTGCAATAAATTCGCTGGCAACACCGGCGAGCGATACCCATCGTAATACGCCAGTGCCGACATGAACGCCGGTGCCGCGATCCCATTGGTCGCCGCCAATCCCACGACTTTCCGCCAATCCTCCTGCGTATTTCTCACCTGCTTATTGAAATAAGGATCAAGCAGCAGATTTACCAGATTCGGATTGCGCGTATACGCATCGGTAATTTTTTGCAGAAAGCGCGCCCGGATAATGCAGCCGCCGCGCCAGATGGCAGCGATCGCACCAAAATCCAATTTCCAGTTATATTCCTTCTGCGCCTCCCGCATCAGCTCAAACCCCTGCGCATAAGCGCAAATCTTCGAGCAATAGAGCGCATTGCGAATCGCATCGATCAATTTTTTCTTCCCACCCGAAATCGTTTTCGCTTTTGGCCCTTTGAGCACCTTCGACGCCACCATCCGCTCATCCTTTAGCGCGCTCATGCACCGCGCAAACACCGCCTCGGCAATCGCGTTGGCTGGTATCCCCATATCCAGCGCATTTACACTCGTCCATTTCCCCGTTCCTTTTTGCCCCGCTGCATCCAGCACCATATCCACTAGAAATTTATTCTTCTTCACCGGGTCGCGCTGCTGCAAAATATCGGAAGTAATCTGAATCAAATACGAATCCAGATCCCCCGTATTCCATTCCGCAAAAATCTTCGACAACTCATCCGGCTTCAGCCCCAGCAACTGCCGCATGATCCAATACGCCTCGCTGATCAGCTGCATATCGATGTATTCGATCCCATTGTGCACCATCTTCACATAGTGCCCCGCCCCGTTCGGCCCGATATATGTCGTGCAAGGCACGCCGCCCACTACCGGATGCCCCGGCGAATAGTTTTCCAAAGGCTTCCCTGTCTTGGCATCCACCTTCGCCGCCACCGCTTCCCAGATCGGCTTTAAATGTTTCCACGAATCCGGATCTCCCCCCGGCATCATTGAAGGCCCAAACCGCGCCCCCACTTCCCCGCCCGAAACCCCCGAACCAAAAAATTTACATTGGCTCGCGTATTCTTTCTCGCGGCGAATCGTGTCCGTCCAGAGCGAATTCCCGCAATCGACCACAATATCATCTGTCGCAATGCCGGCAGCGATTAATTCTTTAGTCACCGCATCAATCGCCGGCCCCGCCTTCACCAGAATGATAAATTTCCGAGGCCGCTTAATCGCCGCCACCAGATCGGCAATCGTCTCACAAGCCACCAATCCGCCCGGCGTATTCGGGTTCCGCTCATACACCTCGCGCATCACCGGCGTCGTGCGATTATAAATCGCGCACTTAAACCCATGATCCGCGATATTCAGCGCCAGGTTCTCCCCCATCACTGCCATCCCAATCACACCAATATCCGCTACCGCTTGCTCAGCCATATCTTTCACTCCGTTGCTTGGTTATGTAGCCGACAGAGTATAGATGACGTGCGCCTGAGTAAAGAACGCACATGCAGAACGTTGAACGCTGAACGCTGAACGATGAACGCTGAAAAAAGCCGAAAGCCAGAACAGTCGCCCTGTCCCGGCTTCCGGCTCTTACGTCTTTTGTTTTCTTCATCGTTCAACGTTCATCGTTCAGCGTTCTCATTACTGTTCCAGAGAATAAAACTCTCCACCCCACTGGCTCCTCGGATAAACCGTCTCAGCCACGTGCTTGGTTTCCACATGCCCGTCGACATAGAGGAAATTCGATTTCCGCAGATCCCAGCCTCCTCGGCTCGATCCAGCAACGATCCCATGCGTTTTCACTCCGTGATTACGCCCGATGAAATCCAGCGTCGTGTCCGGCGTCGGAATGCCAGACGTATTCGCAAAAGTCGCCTCCGGATCGACACTCAATTTATCCACGGTCGCCCAGCCATAAGTACCACCCAGTGGCAGCGTATAACCCTGATCCGGGCTCGATAGAGGCGGATTGCTCAGCGAAGCGCTGATTCCGCTCACCGGACGTCGGCTGTTGCTGACCGGCGTGCTACCGCCGAAGTTCGAGAGCGCCCTCATCGCTCCCTGATTCCCCGACATCTCGCTGGTCAGAATCGTCTCCGCCGGCTTCGACACGCGTCCAGCCTTGATGAAGTGGTAATAGCGCACATTGCCACTGCGGAAATTGGCCGTGAATATGCTGCGCGGCGTTAACGCCTCGTTGAGCATGTAAGACATGCGCGGGGCTTGCAGATCGATTACATTCGCGCCAGCTTCATTGGCCAAGCCATCACTGTTGGCGGCATAGGTGTTAGCCGGTGGCACTCCACCATTCTGCAGGCTCGGGCACTGGAAGATTTCCCATCCGAATGTCGACAGCAATGCAGGATCATTGGCTGATAAAGTCTTGCGATACAAAAAGCTCGACCAGTGCACATACCCCTGCGTCGGCAAGACCGGCAGCTGCGTGCTGCTGTTCACAATCTGCAGCCCGACATAATAGTTTGAAGGCGGAAACGCCCCGCCATAGTTTGCCTCATAATTGGCAATGCCCTGGCCAATCGCTCGAAGATTCGATGCGCACTTAATGGCATTCGCCGATCGCCGAGCCGCTCCCAATGTTGGCAGCAGGATGCTAATCAGCAATGACAATATTCCAATAACCACCAGCAATTCGACAAGGGTAAACCCGGAGCGCTTTGGCGTTTTCATCTTGGTTCCTAACCATTCCCTGTGGGGAGCTAAGCTTTT
>DASXDR010000017.1:0-26780 GCA_036490535.1 Tepidisphaeraceae bacterium
CTATGGTCTGTCCGCTGCGACGCTGCCCTTCAATGATCGAACGCCATTCTTCAACACCCTGACGATGTGATTTGTTCATGCTCGCCAGTATGCACCCCGGACGCATCAGAAATAAATATGCAGTTTACGTAACGCTCACAACAAAACTTCATGGTTAACTCGCTATGGATCCGACGGCGCTCTCGGCTGCTAACCAGCCAGCAAACAAGGCCCATTAGTATGTCGAGGTTTCGCCACCTGCAAAACCAAGAATGTCTATTGCTTATGCAACAGCGATCTTCTTGGACGTCGCCTTTAATTCTCCATCTTTGGCTTGGATCGTGTAATTGCCAGTCACATTCAGCGTCAAATTGTCAATGTCCGCGATCCCATTTAAGACAGTTGCGGGCAGAACCCCACTCAGAACCGAGCCCTTGGGATGACTACCAAGTGTGAGCGCGACGGTGGAAGTATCATTGGTTGCGACATTGCCGTATTGGTCGAGCAATTCTACTTTAAGACCAAAAGCTTGGCCTATATTGAGTGTGTTGGGCTGGGAAAGAAAGATCGTCTTTTTCGCAGTTGCAGGGTTGATAACAAACGATCCGGAAGTGCCTGCGCCATAGCCGCTGGTAGCGGTGGCACGGAAGGTGTAACTGCCGGCGGTCAGGACAGAAAGATTTTTGAAGACAATCTTTCCGCCTTTAGAGACGCCGGTGGTTGTGCCCTGCAATTTTCCGCCGCCGGAGATGGCGATTTTGACTTTCACTCCTTTAGTGGGGACAAGACTGCCGTTGGCATCATCGGTTTCGATAACAATGTTGGGCAGTTTGCCGCCAGCTAGCGCGCTACCCGAGTAAGTATCAAATACCAGCTGCGGGCCAGAGTAGCTGATGACAAACGAACTGCTCGTCGCAGCTAATAGGCTTCCATCTCTAGCCGAGAGCGCATAGCTACCGGCGGTGTTCAAAAAAATGCTGGCGAATGTAGCAATGCCGTTGGCAGCTGGCACCGTAGTCATCGCGAGCGAGCCGTTGAGCAGAGCCCCGGCGGGACCGGTGTTGATATCGAGAGTTACATCGGAGTTATCGGTAGTGACGATGTTGCCGAACGGGTCTTCCACATCTACCGCGATGGCTCTCTCTGTGATACCCGTAATGGTCGTGATTGGCTGATTAACAAAGACCAACTGTGATGCGGCAGCGGGATTGACGGTAAATGAGCCGGAGGTTACCCCTATGACGTTACTGTCGGTAGTGTCCGTGGCAGCAAGCGTGTATGTGCCGACGACGTTAAGAGAGAGGTTGCTGAACGAGGCAACCCCGCCGCTGGCCTGTACGGTCAGGGTGCCGTTGAGAGTCGTACTCGGGCCCGTGGCGACGGCAATCGTCACATTGTCGCTGTTGGCGGCGATGTTGCCAAATGGGTCTTCCAGGTCTACCGTGATGGCCCCCTCCGTAACTCCCGCTGTGGTCGTGGTTGGCTGATCAACGAAGATCAATTGTGATGCACCCGCAGGATTGACGATAAACGCCCCAGACGTTGCGGCCATGACATTTCTTTGGGTGGTATCCGTCGCAGCAAACGCATATGTGCCGGCTTGATTAAGAGAAAGGTTGCTGAATGTCACGCTACCGTTGCTGGCCTGCACACTCAGCGTGCCGTTGAGGGCTGTGCCCGGACCTGAAGCGACGGAAATGGTTATTGTATCACTGTTGGCGACGATGTTTCCAAAGGGGTCTTCTACTTCAACAGTAATAGGCGATTCTGTGTCGCCGGCCGTTGCGGTCATTAGTTGATCGGCAAAGATGAGTTGTGAGGCGGCGGCCGGACCGACTGTAAAACTACTCGACACGATAGCCGGCAGGCTGTCGGCTGTATCATTTGCCGATAGTGCATAGAGCCCTGCCATGTTTAAGAAAATGCCTGCAAATGTCGCGACGCCATTGACTGCTTGAACTGTAACGATCGGGTCCGAGACGTTGAATGCTGCTATGGGCGGACCCGTGCTGATATCGAGAGTAACTATGGAATCATCATTAGTAACAATGTTGCCGCTCGGGTTTTCCACATCGACAATCAAGGGCGCTTCGGGGACGCCAGCGGTGGTGGCACTCGGCGGATCGGCGAAGACCAATTGTGCCGGAGAGGCTGAGCCATCGATATAAACCGTTGCCGAAGCATAACCAACAACTGGCTGATAATCGGAACTGGAGGCAACGCCGAGCGTAACCGTCTGCATATCCAGTGGCTCATCATCCGCGTCGATTCGGTTCAATGTCACGTCGACATAGCTGCTTCCTGCAGGGATGGTGACGACAAATTTATCGCCGCTTATGGTACTATCCCCAGTTTGTAATGTGTAATCAGCGGCGGGATCAGTCGAGGAACTATCCAGGGTCAGATTGACCGCCAGCGGCTCGGTGAGCGTCATTCCGCAACTGATCTGGAACGTGCTCGTGCCAGCACCAGGCGTCAGGCGTATCGGCTGGGCTGAAATACTTACCGGCAGGGCAAAGGTCACCTCGGCGCCTGATGGGGGCTGGTTTACCGGATTGCCTTCGGTATCAAAGATGCTACCAACGTCGGCCAGACCCAGAACCACGGTGCCCGAACTGGACATTCCGGTTACCGCGATAGTGTAGCTATAGTCGGAGCCACCACTCAGAGTGGCCATGAGATCTCCGGAAATGCTCGATGAACTCAGATCTATGTTGTTCAACCCGAAACCGAATACCGGAACGGCCGCCCCGTTTTCGACAAATTGGACGGTGAAGTCCAGGGGCGATGTAGTAGCCATATAAGGCACATTCGAAGAGGTACCGGCCCCGGGCGGGGTGATAACCGGAGTAGGATCTGGCGTGGAAACCAGTAAGATGGCCGGAGTGATTTGCAGGCTTATGTAGTAATTCGCTACGACAGTAGTAGCTGAGTCGCCGGCTCCAAAAACCAGCACGGAATAAGTGCCAGGAGGTACTGTGGCGGCATACTCTGATTCCACTGCGGGGAGCCCTAAGGGACCAGGATCCAGATCATTGGCTATAACCTGCCCGCCCGGGGTGAACAAACGGATAAACGTGCTGTCCGGTGTCATCCCATTGCTTGGGTCGTAGGTCAGCAGGCTAACAGAATAGGCGTTGAAACCTTCGGCGATCTGATCTGGAGTCAGTGCCGGCAAAACAAAATAGGACCAATCGGCGTCATATGGATAAATTGTTCTCCACTTGTCGGGGCCGCCGTCCTGGTACGACAAATTCGGATTGAGCTGATCTACAGGTATGTGGTTATCAGGGTAAAGGGGAGGATTGGCATAGGTTTGCTGAGAAGTCTGGCTGGGGTCCGGCAAAAGCTGCACGTTGTCTATATAGCCATTGTAGTATTGATCATAATAGTCACCCTCGCCCGATGCAGGGGGGTTGCCGGTGACCAAGAGCGCGATGCCGGAGGTTACGGGAGGAGGAGGATTCGCAATAGCATAAATAATGTAATTAGCTATGCCGCTCTGCGAAACATCTTGCACTTCTAGCCAATATTGTCCTCTCTCCAGATTGGTCCTTATCTCGTTTCCGGTCATTTGTCCCAGTGGCGTCGTGCCTTGGGGATCCGCATACAGTGTTACCTCCAAATCTTGGGCATCTGCTGCGGGATTGTTAAGAGAGGCAAGCACTAGACTAGCGCCTAAATAACCTGGTACCGTAAATGTGTACCAATCCACATCGCCGGCCGGGTCAATGCTATGCGATTGCGCGACGCCGTTGAGCAGAACAGTGGCTTGCGAGATACTGTTGTCCGGCTCATAGCTATCTGGATCGACGTCTTGCACCGTGACCGGCACCGTCAGTGGGCTGCTGGAGGCGGTACTATTATCACTGGCTTCGGTGATTGTCGCGGCAATCTGCACTGAGAAGCTCGACGAATCCAGCGCCGTTGTAATGCTGAAATGAGTTAGATCGGCCGAATTAACCGACCAGGTATCCGGACCGATGTTCGTGCCCCCGGAAACAGTCGCATCTTCCGGAACTCCGGAGACCACTAAAGACAATGTAGCCCCCGGGTCTGATGCTTGCGGATTGGTGACGGAAACCGGTAAATAGATCGGCGTGCCGGCATCTCCTTGTGCCGTGCCACTCAGGCTGAGTGTTGGCGGAACGGGAGCCTGCTCATAAGCCCCCATATCGACAGTGCCATTAGAGATGCGAGAATTGCCTGCCAGATCAGTGGTGATGCCAGATGGCACCGCCGCATTCGAGCCGGTGTCCACGCAAGGAGAGATGGATTCGAGATCGAGATTCGCGGAACTGATAAACAGCGGATCAGCATCGATATTCCCGCTGCTGCCAGCGTAGCCTGATTGGTCCACGTCAGAGTACGTGATAGTAACAGTAGCCGGCCCGCCTGATGTATCGTTGTAAATCTCATTGCCTTGAGAGGCCGAATCATTCCAAAGGATGCAGTTGGTCAGGGTCGTAAAGGAGTAAATGGAATTAGCAATGGCGCCACCGTTACCCACAACAGAGTTGCCGGTAAAAGTGCAATTGACGAGCATGGGAGAAGAAGCATTGTTTTGTATCGCGCCACCCCCATCGCCCTGGAGATAATTGTCGACTTGGTTGCCTATGAAGCTGCAATTGATCAGCGTTGGATTAGAAGAATTGATGTTGAACATCGCACCGCCACCAAAATAACCCACATTGTTTGCGAATGTGCAGTTAGTCAAAGATGGGGAAGAGTTCATATTGTCGATCGCGCCTCCGATACCGGCTGTGTTCCCAGTGAATGTACAATTAGCAATCGTCGGAGACGAGTAAGAGTTAGAAATCGCCGCGGAGAAGTTGTCACTGAAATCGCAATTCGTCAGCGTTGGAGAACTGTTATAATTATAGAGTGCACCGCCGCCGATGCCTATGTAATCCGCTGAATTTGCAGTGAAGATACAGTTGTTGATCGTTGGATTGCCGGAAAGGTTAAGCATTCCGCCGCCACCTGCATCGATGCCGCTGGTAATGTCGCTGTTGGCGTTTCCACCGGTAATTGCTACGCCATCAAGGCCGGCGGTCGCATCGGTCCCGCTACCGGTCACAACGTGGTAACTATTGTCTGAATCATCACCGAGTACTCCGATATCACCGGAAAGAATCGTCGAATAGGCACTCACGTTCTGTGCTGCTGTTGGATCAGCGGCACCAGCAAATCCGCCCTCAACGCTCACGTTATCTTCAAGCTGAAACGTCGCGGTCCGGTCCGGTCCGGAAGTCGGATAGTAAGTCCCCTGAGCCACTTCAATAACAATCGGATTGGCAGCAGTTGGGGAGTCCGCCTGGGCGGCAATCAAGGCTGTCTGTAAATTGGTGAAGGCATCCGCCCAGTCCGTCCCTATGCCTGTCCCATCGGTGTTCTGATCGACATAATACGATTGTCGGAATTCATAGGCTCCCATATCCACGGTACCGCCAGAGATGCGCGCATTGCCGGCGATGTCCATCGTACTTCCCGGCGGCAGGGCAGCATTGGAGCCGGCGTTCACGCATGGTGAAGCGGCTTGAAGTTCGAGGTTGCCATAGTCGGTCGAACCGTTGGTAAATGGATCGCGAAGGAACAGTGGATTGACGTCGATGTTTCCCGTGCCGGCGTAGCCACCGGTAACGTCGGAGTAGGTGATGACGGAGACGCTTGAGGCGTCGTTGTTGATCTCATTGCCAGCCTGATAGGAAGAGTCGTTCCAGAGAATACAGTTCGCCAAGGTCGCTGTGGAAGAAATGATATTGTAAATCGCGCCGCCGTCGGAAGCCGAGTTGTCGGTGAAGGTGCAATTGGTCAGCGTCGGAGAGGAGGAATTTAAATTCTCGATCCCGCCGCCGCCGTTGGCGGCCGAGTTGTCGATGAACGCGCAGTTGGTTAGCGTCGCAGAAGAATCAGCATTTCCAATCCCGCCGCCGTCGTCGGCCCAGTTGTTGATGAAGGTGCAATTGGCCAGCGACGAAAAAGAATCTGAATTCTCAATCCCGCCGCCGAAGCTGGCCGAATCGCCGATGAAAGTGCAGTTGGTAAACGTCGGGGAAGAAAAACTATTCGCAACACCGCCGCCGTTGAAGGCCAGATCGTCGGTAAAAGCACAATTGGTGATAGTTGGGCTGCCATTTGAATCCAGCATTCCACCGCCGGAAATTTGAAATGCGCCGGTGCCATCGGCATTTCCACCAATAATTGTGAAGCCATCGAGTACAGCAGTTGCATCGGTGTAGCTGCCGGTCACAACGTGGTAGCTGTTGTCTGCATTGTTACCAACCATTCCGATATCGCCGGAGAGAATCGTCGGATAGGCAGCTACATTCCGCGGCGTTGTCGGGTTGACGGCGCCGGCGAATCCGCCCTCAATGGTTACATTATCTTCAGGCTGAAACGTCGCCGTGCGATCTGTGCCGGATGTTGGGTAGTACGGCCCCTGAGCCACTTCAATGACAATCGGGTTAGCAGCAGTGGGGGCATCGGTCTGGGCCGCGCTCAACGCCGTCTGCAAATTGGTAAACGCATCCGCCCAATCCGCTCCCGTGCTAGCACCGGTTGCCGCCAGGTCCACATAGAGAGTTGTTGTCGCCAGGAACATCCGGCTTTCGAGTGCCTCCGCCGCAACGATCAAGGCATGCGCCGGCAATTTGCCCCTGCGCCGCAAGCCACCTAGCCGCCGATTTTTAATAGTTCTTAAGGGCATTCCTGCCTCACCACAAAACCAGATTTGCCATAGGGAATTTGCCCACGCTTCCCAAGGGGTCATACCATACCAGATTTTTCCATCACTGCGAGAATAAATTTCGTCTCTAACTGGGGCGTTTTAATAACTGTGCCCTCTGTATTCACTACGCAATCCAGTCTCCAATCCTGCGCCAGTGATTGCCTGATAGCCCTTTGAAGTTACGATGGCCGCAAGCGAATTTATGAAATCTCTCTTTCCTCGATTTTTCCCCCACTTCGCCGCGTTGTGGCTACTGCTCTTCGCTTCTCGCGCCCGCGCAGGCGCAGTAACACTTGATGGTTCATTCGGCCATCCCGCCGGGCCAATTTCCAGCCAAGGAGGCATCTTTTCACTCACTCCCGCGCAGGGCAAGACGGTGGGCGCCAATTTGTTCTTCAGCCTCGGCCAATTCAGTTTGGACCGAGGCGAGACAGCAAGCTTTTCCGGGCCGGGAACGATTGCCAATATCATTACCCGCGTTACCGCTGGCCCCAGCACCATTGATGGAAAAATCCAAAGCACCATTCCCAACGCTAATTTTTATCTGATCAATCCTGCCGGCGTTGTTTTCGGGCCAGATGCCACGCTCGACGTGTCAGGTTCCTTTGTAGTCACCACGGCCAGTGTGCTCACACTGGCAGATGGAACAAAGTTCGCCGCGCCGGGTCCGGCAGATGCTCTTTTGACCACCGCGGCGCCGGCGGCATACGGGTTTCTTTCTTCCTCAGCGATAACAGTAAACGGCGCGACGATTGCCGTGCATTCGGGCGAGAACCTGGCCGTAATTTCGGGCAGCGTGATGGTCCAACAGGGGGCGATACTTCGCGCTTCCGATGGCCACGTTCAAGTAGTGGCGGCGGGCAATTCCGGCACAGTTCAACTTGATGTGGCCAATAGCGGGGACCCATCACTCACAGCGGCTCCTTCTGATGGGGAACTGCTCGTGGATAAGACCAGCGATGTGGTTGCCGACGGCATTGGCAAGGGACAAATTGATTTGATTGGCCAGCAAGTTGAATTGCAAGGTTTGATTACGGCGCAAACAGATGGCGATGGTTCAGGCGCGAATATTGATGTTAATGCAGTGCAGAGCTGCTCGATCGATGGAGGAATCGTCACCACCAAGACCTCCACAACTTCGCTTGGCGGGCAAATCTCCATACAGGCGGGCGGAATTTTAACTATTAACCAAGGCGGAAGCGTATCCGCCGATACATCTCTGACCAGCAGCGCTGCAGGTTCCGCAGGAAATATCACGATCAGCGCAGGGACCTTGGATTTACAAACCAGCGGAGAAATTCTTGCCCAGACTAGCGGCGCGGGGAGCGGCGGCACAATTCGTATAAATTCGAACAATGTGCAGATTTCCGGAATGGGCGAGACAGCTAACGTACCCACCGGCCTCTTTGCCGATACCACCAGCCACTCCACCGGCGCCGGCGGAAATATCCAGCTCACCGCCAACTCCCTGCAAGTTTTATCACTCGGCGAAATCTCCAGCACAACCACTGCCCTCGGCGCAGGCGGAAGCATCAACGTAGCCGCCAAAGCCATTCACCTCAATGGTGGCAACTTGCCTGGATTTACCGGCATTGGCGCCAACTCCCAATTTACTGGAACCAGCGCCGGCGCCGGTGGAAACATTTCCGTCGCTTCTTCCACCCTCAACATCACTGCCGGCGCCGGCATCTCCGCAGGCACGTTCGGCCCCGGGGCGGGCGGCCAGGTTTATGCCCAAAGCAAGCGATTGGTTATCAATGGCAATAACGCCCCTTCGAATCCCACTGGCTTATTCGCAAAATCACTTTCACCCACCAGCGGCGGAAACGGCGGCGATATTATCGTAGACGTCGGCCAACTCGACTTAAGAAAAGCCGCACAAATCGCCGCCGATTCGCAAGGCCAGGGCCGCGCCGGAAATGTCACCATCAATGCAACGGGAGCATCCACCCTCAGCACCCAAAGCGAAATTGTCGTCCAATCAACCTACTCCGACGGCGGCGAGCTCACGCTCGATTCACGCAAAGATATCACCCTCACCAATGCAAACTTATCCTCTCAAGCTGGCGGTGATGGCGGCGATATTAAGTTGCAAGCAGCCGATGCCCTGGCCATGCAAAACACCCATCTCGACGCCTCCGCCGGCGGCACGGGAGGCAACATCACCATCGACCCCTCGCTGATTGTTTTGCAAAATGGCCAACTGAACGCCCATGCCATCATCGGCAACGGCGGCAACATAAACATCCGCGCTGGGCAATTGCTTCAATACAATACCCTCATCAACGTCTCCTCAACATTCGGCACCGCTGGTACCGTTCTGGTCAGTTCCTCGCCCGCTGCCGATATCGCCGGCGAAGTCCTTCTTCTTCGCACAGACCTGATCAACGTTTCTCTCAGTCTAATGCCAACCTGCCTTCAAATGGGCGGGGAAGATACCAGCTCATTTGTCCCTGTAGGCAACGGTGGTGCCGCCATCGAACCCGGTGGATTGCTGCCGTCATTTGTTCCAGACCAAGACATCCAGCGGACGTACTCTGCAGAACCGGATTCGAAGTAACGCTACCCCTGACGAATGCCATTCCCGGTTCTAAAGTCCCCGTTTAGCCCGTTGCAACGTAATGGGTTTTGACATTTCGCTAATCGATCAAACTCCCCCACTACGGGAAAAGTTGGTCCACTCTAGTCCCGATCCAATGATGAATGAACTTCCGGCAGCAATGAGCGATCAAACAATGCCACCTCTGGAAGCTCCACCTGCTGCAGCAGGCTGGCGCGGCGCTCGCGCCAGATTCTGTCCTGCGATCCTTTATCAATTTCGTGGCACAACATCGCCAATGCGTCGTAAAACATGCCTTTTTTCGCTAATAGCTTGGTCTTCTCCAATGGATCCGACGTCGCCAGCATCTGCGCAACTAGCTCTCGAGGCGGCGACACACGCATAATTTCAGCGCTGCAAACAATGTCTTCCGAACCTTTATTCTTTACGGGCTTGAGTGCCAGAGAGATTTGATAGTCCACTCCCAGTTTGAGTTTGATGTGGTACTTGGCTAGCTCAAGAGGCTGAATTCCGGATCGAGAAGCATCTAATTTGACGTTCAAGACCTGATCGTCATCCTTCGTATCGTCCGCAACCATCAAGGTCAGAACCAAGGGCGTGTGCGCAGCGGGCTTGGATAAATACCAGAACAGGACGGGTTGCTCCTGAATTGTCCAGCTAACGTGATCCGGCGCCAAAATATAAAGCGAGGGCAGATTATTCTCCGGACCACGATTCGTGGCCGCCGCCTCTACACGAGTGTTCCCATGAGAATGCGGCGGAGCTTGGTAGACGATTTCGGATGAAGGGGCGGCCGTAGAATCAGTAGGTTGCGCAAGCGAATGCAGCGGGAAAATCATCAAAACTACCGCCATAAGAGCCCGGATTGGAATATTAGTATTGGCCATATAACTTCCTCAAACGATCACCGAGTTACCTCTACCTCTGTAATACGCAACACCCACGTCCACCTTGCGCCGAAAATATTTTGATGCGTATACCATCACAGCCAGTTCCCGATAACCAGATAGGGTGCCCAATATTCTGGGTGCCGAAATCGGCGATCCTGCAATAGCTTGAGCTGCGCATGCTGCATAGCTTTAGCCTTGGAGATATTGGGATCATTGTGCAATGCCGCGTAAAAATCTTCGATCAATAACGACGCGGCCACGTCATTGATTGGCCAGAGAGTCGCCACTGCACTGCGCGCCCCCGCCTGGATCGCCACGCCCGCCATTCCCTGGGCGGATCGATCATCATCCGCCGCCGTATTGCAACAGGAAAGCGTCAATAATTCCAAGGGCCTGTCGCGAAAACGAGTAGGCAGAATCAAGGATTCAATCTCATCGAGGTTCAACTTCTCGTGATAGGTGATGAGATAAGTGCTTTGCGCATTGCTGCCGAATTCGACATGCGATGCGATGTGAACGATGGTGTAATCCTTGTCCAGAAGCTCCTTGCGCAAGTTGTATTCCACGAATGATTCATCGAGCAATTCATGGCCGGAGTAGAGCTGCTTCAACCCGCTAAGCTCTTGCGGCACAAACGTGAGTGGTGGAAAGCCGAAGCGCGCTTTGGAAAGACCCGCTTCCAGAACCAGCGGCCTGCGATGCTGGATCGGCCAGGGATCCATCAGCGTCAGACCAGGCGAAACGGCGATCGCGTAACGGGCAATAAGAAAATCATCTCCATCATGCAGCGCCGCCAAAGGAATCGTCCGCAGCGGCCCATCCGGCACGAACACCAATGTGTCGATTTTGTTTTGGTGCAGCATCGGCTCGATAGGACGCAGCAGCCAGTCGTAGAGCGTTTGCGCGTTGCGGAGATAATGCCGGGTTGTGCGGTCTTCCAGATTCTCTCGAAATTCCAAGACCTGATCCCGAAGTCGTCCGGAGTCAATTTTTACCGTGAATCGAGTAATTTGATTGCCGATATTGATGAGCATCTCGGTCCGATCGGAAAAGCAAATGAAATAGATCACTGCGGTGTGCGGATCGATTCCTCCGATCGGGCGAGAGCGAGCCTTGATAAGTCCCTCGCAGCGATCCTGAAAATAATCCTCCAGCTGGGCCGACTTGAGCGCTTCAACCACCTGACGCGCCCGCCCAAACAGGACCTGCTTTTTTTCAGAATCCGCCTGCTTGTCAGCACGGCGCAAAAGCAGGTCGGCCAGCTCGTAATAGATCGGCCCTATATTTTGGCGAAAACTCCCCCCGGTGCTGTTACCATTACCAAGAGTGAGATCAAGCCGCACCGTTTCCAAGGCGGTTATAGCGTCTTCATATGCGGCGATTGCTCCATCCAGGTTACCCTGGGCTGCTAAAATTCGCCCTGTCTGCCACTGCCATCTATACAAAGCTTGCGGACTTTCAATGCTCTGGGCAATGAATGCCGCGCGGCGAGTGAATCGCAGCGCTTCGTCTCTTCTGCCAGCCGAAAAGCACAGCCGTCCCTGGTACCCCAGCGCATACGACAGGCTTTCTTGATCGCCAACTGCCGCGGCATCGGCGGCGACTTGCTCATAGATCTTTTCCGCTTCCGCCGGCAGCGGCGACTCCAAATTCTGGCCGACAGACAATAAAAGCGTGAGCTTCTCGCGGCCCATCCCCATCGTCGCGATTTCAGGCAGCGCCTCATGGCTGAATTGAACAGCCCGAGCCGAATCGTGCATCAATTCAGCAACGGTCGCTCCATTCGTCAAAGCGCGCGCTCGCAATACATGATCTCCGCATTCGCCCGCCATCGATGCAGACGTTTTGTAGGCGTTCATCGCCGCAGCATATTGTTCTCGGCGAACGCAAAGATTGCCCAAAGCATTTTGCAAACGTGCTTCCGCGTCCTTCAATCTGAGCTGCTGAGAAAGAGCAAGTCCCTGCCCAATAACATCCTCTGCGTCGCTGTAGCGATGCATAAAAACATCAAGATCAGCACGTATAACCAGCACCGTCAATTGCCGAACCGGCGAATGGAGCTCGGGAAGGAGTAATGCAGCCTGATCAACTCTCTGCTGGGCCTGATCGAATTTCCCAAGCGATTCATCCGCGTTAGCAAGATTGATAAGCGAATCGAAGCGTCCATTGGCCGAGCCGGCTTGTCCGTAAATCGACTCTGCCTGTTCCCAATTCGCAATCGCCGCTGCAGCGCGCCCGTTGCGCATCTCCGTTGCCCCCCGATTCATCAGAACATCGGCTTGGGATGCACTTTCGCGAGAAAGCGGCGGCGTCTGGCAACCGCAAACGAGGCAAAGCTGCACCGCAGCCCACGCGATTGCCAGTCGCTGAAAAACTAATCGGCAATAGCAAAATCGGTGAACTGACACCGCGAAGCCCTTTCGACAGGTTAGACAAAATTATCGTTGCCCTAGCTATCTTTGCAAGATTATTTCTGATGACTGATCGTGCCAACACAAAGCGCCAAATAATCATCGGGCCCCTCGTGCGCCACCTGCGCCTTATTCATTTCGGCGATGGCTTGATCCATTTGGCCCAGCCTCCAGAAACATCGCGCCAAAGTGAGATGAGAAATCCGTTCCCCATGTGCCTGAGCCGCCCGCAGTGAGTCCGCCGCCCAGTTATCCAGGCCAAGAAACGCAAAAAGCTCTCCGGGCGAATTCTTAAGATCATCACGCCGGCTCGGCGCACCGAGATTCCAGTAAAGAATCTGACGGTCTTCGCCGGCAGAGATAATGGATTGCCCATCGGGAGCAAAGCCCAATGCCACCACCGAATCGGTATGTCCGTTAAGCGTGGCCAATGCCTTATTATCCTTGATTTCCCAAAGCATCAGTGTTTTGTCATCAGAAGCCGAAGCCAGAATCGTACCTTCCGGATTAATTGCTAATGCGCGAACTCGCGCTTGATGGCCGG
Source organism: Tepidisphaeraceae bacterium (assembly GCA_036490535.1). GTDB lineage: Bacteria > Planctomycetota > Phycisphaerae > Tepidisphaerales > Tepidisphaeraceae > DASXDR01. Next base: position 13,115 of record DASXDR010000017.1, read on the forward strand.
CAAAACTCGCAATGCACTGACCGGAATCGATATCCCATTGGCGTATCACAAAATCATCGTGCCCCGACTCGATATCCGAATTGCCGCCGCCGGAAAAAACAAACCGGCCATCGGGAGAAAAGACCACGGCATTAATAGTATCCTGATGCCCAGCCATTTCGCGAATGAGTCTTCCCGTGGCCGCGTCCCATACCCGCACGACGCGATCCCGCCCGGCGCTGATAATTTTCGTGGAATCAGGGGAAAAGGCTGCTACGGTCACCGGGGCTGTGTTCCCAACCAGCCGGCCAGTCTCAGCCAAGCTGCGTCCATCCCAGAGAGACAGAGTCAATTTTGGCCCAGCCGTAATCAGCTCCCGCCCATCCGGAGCAAACGCCAGCAGCGCCGGAGAGTTACCCCTGCGATCCAATTGCCTTTTTGCTAAAATTTTCCAGGTAGTGGTGTCCAGAAGAGACAAGCTGCTGGCGGAAAGCACCGCCAGACGCCTGCCATCACCAGTAAGCGCCGTAGCATCCGCCGCCGCAATCGGCAGCGCCGGAAGTGTTAGTGCTTGGCCAGTGGGAATATCCCACAGCCTTAGGCCATCCGAAGAGGCGGTAAGCAGCAGCGGCGCGCCCGGCAGAAAATGCACCTGGCAATTTATTTGATCTGCAATTGGAATTCGGCGGACTTCCACCGGGGGAGCGACGAGAAAGAAGTTTAACACGTCGTCATGCGTGAGCCGCATGGCCACATTTCCATCGGCACAGAGCGTGCTCGCCATAGCGGCAGAATCGGAACCATGTTGCACCATGTCGCTGCTCAGCAACAGACTGGCTTGCTCGGAACCCGTGGACGTGATCCAAACCTGGGAAATGCCATCGTTGCCGGTAGAGATGAGGGTCTGCCCATCGCGGGAAAAAGCCACGGCATTGACAGCGGATGTGTCGGTCCGCACGGCCAGAATCTGCTGACCCCTGGCGACATCTAAAAGCCGCAGAAAACCATCACTGCCACCGATCGCTACTTGATTTCCATCCGATGAAAAAGCCAATGAAAGGATACGACCAATTCCAGTAGCGGAGTGCAGTTTCCTCAGGGTTGTTGCATCCCAAAAAGCGAGTTCGCCCCCACCCGTGACTATTTTTGAGCCATCGGGTGAAAAAGCGGCGCAGACCACCTGGCCGTTAGCTTTCGCAGTTGCTCGGACCATGCCATCAGGCAAGCTGCAACTGTAAAGCTGATCGTCTTCATCTGAAGTGAGGCTATCGCCATCTTTTTTACAAACCACCAATGCACGCGTGGCGCTAGCGCTCATTGCGACACGCGTGATCCATCCATCCGTCAAATGAATTTTGGTGACGACTTTGCCGGTTGATAGATCAACCAGCGTTGCGGTGGAATCGCAGGCGCCCGCCAAAGCCAGAGAACCGGTCGGCGCCACACAAACGCTTAAAATCATCTCGTTGCTCACTTGTATGGGCGGAATGATCAGATGACCATCAAGCGCATTCCAGACACGCAGGCGCCCATCTTGCGAAGCGGTAACCAGTTGGCGTCCATCTGGCGTCAATGCCGCGTCCATCACACCGCCAGCAGCGCGGATGACGCTGAGCACAGGAGGCGCGTGGCGAAATGCTTTCCAGGTTCCGATATCTGCTGTCAGCGGCGATGCGCCTTCTTGAAAGAACAATTGGTGCGCTTGCTGGTACGATTCCTTTGCCTGATTCCACTTGCCGGCTTGCCCCAACAAATCGCCTTGTGAAACCAGAACTTCGGCTTCTCGCAATTCGGCGACGTGGCGCTCATGGGCAATCTTCCTATAGGACATGAACCCGAACGCAGATGAAAGGAATAAGCCGGTGGCGGTCAGCGTCAATCCATTTCGATGTTTCCAGAACCATTTCCGCAATACATATGGTGTGGTGTTCGGGACCGCCTGGACGGGATCGTTATTCAGATAATTTTTCACATCTTGCGTCAGCGCTGCGGCGGTGTCGTATCGCTTCGCAGGATCGTGTTGCAATGATTTATCTAAAATCGCTGCCAATTCGCGGGGCAATTTCGAATCAATTTCACGAGGACGATAGATCGGCTGGGTAGCGATCCGCTGCATCACGTCCGTATTGGAACCGTGAACATCGTGCGGGAATCTTTTGAGCAGAAGCGTATAGAGAAGTACCCCCAAGCTATAAATATCGCTTCGGTTTGCATTGACCGGATTTAAAGTGCATTTGGCCTGCTCAGGAGACATGTGGGTAGGCGTTCCTTCTCTTTTGACATATTCCCACTTCGCGTCTTCGGAGAGCGCTCTGGCCAAGCCGAAATCGAGGATGTGAGGCACGCCATTTTTGTCAACAAGGATGTTGGCGGGCTTAAGGTCGAGGTGCACCACGCCCATTTGATGTGCGTAGAAAACCGCTTCGCATATTTCGCAAAACAATTCCAGATTTTCTGCTCGATTCAGATTAGCGGTCTTGACGAATTCATCCAGTGCAACCCCCCGGATGAGTTCCATAACGATAAAGTAATATGGCTCGGTATCGTATTGATAAAGTCTGGCGATGCGGGGCTCTTCCAACTTGGCGGTCAATTCGAGCTGCCTGAAAAACCGCGTGCGAACGTTTTCAGAATTGATCAAATCATCATTGACTACTTTGATGGCAACTTCGCGCCGCGCTCCCTGCTCTAGCGCCTGATAGACATGTCCTTCGCCTCCCTTGCCTAACCATTTTTTTATTTCATACCCCTTGATCTTTGGCCATGATTTATCGCCATTGGGTGGCGGGGCAGGCGTGGAACTGATTCCCGGAATGCAATCTTCCGGGCCGATGGTTGGCCTGACGTCATCCACAGGATCACCCATTGAATCGATAGTGCAAACCTGAGTGGTTAAGTCAAGCATCTGACAAGCTCCTTAAGGCGGCCTGCACAACTTGCCGCGTTGTTTCGTCCAGCCAGGGAAGATGGATCGTCCATTGGAATCCTTGCCTGAGCGCCGCATCGTCAAGCTCTGTGATTCGTTCCCCCCGCCGCTGTAACGCGATGGCTATGACGGCATAATAAAGCGCTGTGGCGGTCGCGTTTGGGAAGGGAGGCTGGTTACACCACCTTTTTGCCAAGTCCTTGACGCGTTGCAACAACTCCAGCGGCGGGGTTGGATCAGTCAGGATGTCTGCAAATGTCCTTAGCTCAAGTGGTTGATTCCTTTCTTCCGCCACGCAGCTGACCCATCCGGGTAATTCTGTTTGCAAGGGTACACTAAGCTGATGCTGCCAGATCTGGGCCATATCGTCGGCATCCCAACTGCTCTCGCCGTCACCAGCCAACGCAAGCAACTTGCCTAACTTATTAGCGTCCTGGGAAATCATATTGCTCAAGGCATACTCCATTGGTTAAGTCAGTTTTTGTCGCCCGACAAAATTCGCAGCAGATCGGCAATCTCCGCCTTGATCATTTCTTCGTCGGGTTCGTATTCAGCAATTCGATTCCACAAGCTCTTTTTGAATCTGCGGCGTGCGGTCTCCAAAAGATTGGAGGCTGTATCGGGCGAGTCGAGGCGATGCCGTGCGACTAATACCTTATAAGGAACAGGCTGGGCATCGTGCAAAAGCGGATCGAGCAATCGACCCTGGAAAATATCCCAGATGTCCAACCGCCCGTCGCGCTGGCAATTCGTGCGCATATCCTCTATAGCATCGGTGAGCAATTGCCTGGCCCAGGCAACGTCAAAAACATCGCGCGAGTCGATTAAGTTGTCGACGGCATCGAAGTTTTCGTTGATCGGAATCGCTGCATCGGCGGCCCGCTTTTGAGCTTTCGCGCGGCGATGCTGATCGATCATGAAGTAAGTAAGGGCCTTGAGCAGAAAATCGCGGAATCGACCACGCTCCGGTTTGGCTTGGCGAATGATCTCCTGCAAGACATCCTTACTCAAAATGAAATCATGAAGCAGATCATCGGCGCTGGCATCCTGGAGATGTTTCTGGAGTATTAAATGAGCGCGCAATGCCGGTAGATATCGTTGCAGAAGCTGATTCAATGCCGCTTTGCGCTCCGCATCCCCTCCACTGCCGGCACGGCCGATCAACGACCAGTGCGTAGTCGTAAAATGTAAGCACGGCTCATCCGAATCCTGGCTCATTTGCTGATCTCCTCTGAAGCCGCCACTGTGCGAAATGACCCTGCGCGTGGGCCATTGTAGCAGGCAGAATATCGAGATGGAACCAGACAGTGGCCGTATTGTCTTTTTGTTACGAGGTTTTGATTTAGTCCGATTCAGCATTGGCAAACCTGGTCATAAGAGATACGGGATTTTCCCTGAAGGCTTGCGCGGGAAAATTTAGAGTTTGTATTCACCCGCCTTGCTGCTGCGCACACGGCTGGGGTATTCTGAGGCTATGACGGGCATGGCATCTGATGCAGCTTGGCTCATTTCTTTGCCGGGAAGTCCGGGTTCATTAAAACTACAACTTCAGCCGGTAGAGGGCCGCGGGTTGCTGCTCGGTCGCGCCAAAGATTGCGATTTACGCCTGCCCGCCGAGATCGAAGAAGTGTCCCGGCACCACGCCCGTTTCCTCAATCAATCCTGCCAGTGGTCTGTGGTTGATCTCGGCAGCCGCTGGGGAACTCAGGTCAATGGCGTAAAAATTCCTCCCAATTGCCCGCTCCCCATCGCCAGCGGCGATCAAATCAATATTCATCCGTGGTCATTTCGTTTCACCATAGGTTCCGATTCGCTATCGACAACAACTACCGTCAATGACACAGGCGGGACAATTATCTGCAACTCCTCTATCCAATCCGGTTTGACGCTGAAGCAGGACATGTTGAATATGCTGCTCGAAGGCTCCAAAGCCATTGGCGCCGCGGAAAACTTGAAGTCGTTGGCGGCGACATTGGCGAGTATTGCTTGTCGTGCTGGCGGATTCGATGCCGCCGCTGTCGTGCGGACCGTGGATGCTGAAGGTGGGATTGAAGTGCTGGCTTTGGAGATAGCGCCGCCAAACCCGCCGATGCCAATGCGCTTCAGTCGCACGCTGCTGAATGCCGCTTCCAATGGCGATGTCACTGAATACTCAGCCGGTGGCGACGCCAATGCCAGTGAAACGATTATCCAGTCGAATGTCGCATCCGCCATCTGTGTCGCACTGCTGGTCGGTTCAGCGGTACATTCATATCTTTATGTTCAAGCCGCCAATGCGTCGCATCCCCACGCCGCCAGTTTTTGCCAGACACTGGCTCGATTGGGAGGCTTGGCGATCGCCAATTTGCAGCGAATCGAAATTGAACGAAGCGTCGCGCGCATGCGCGCAGAGCTTAGTATCGCCTCAGCCGCTCAGCGCTTCCTTTTGCCCAAAACTCCGATTAGCGCAGGACCATTCATCTGTCATGGCAAGAGCATAGCCGGAGACGGATACCTCGGCGGCGATTTTTTTGACATCCAGATTCTTCCTTGTGGGCGATTGGCCGTTAGCCTGGGGGATGTTTCTGGTCACGGTGCTCCCGCCAGTATTCTGATGGCGGTCGCACAGGGATTCCTTCGCGCTGCCCTCGCCGATCACGGCGACCTCGCCCGCGCCGCCGCCGGACTAAACCAATTCACCGCCGACCATTCCCATCGAGCTCAGTACATGACGCTATGGCTTGGTATTCTTAATCCCATCGACATGACTCTCACGTACATCAATGCCGGCCACGGTCACGCGTATCTGATAAAACCCAACGATGAGTGGAAAGTTCTCGATGAGAATGGAGAGCTGCCAATCGGTCTTGGCTCCGATACGCTGTATGTTCCGACTACCCTTCCCCTGGCTCAGCACGAGCGTTTATTGATTATCAGCGACGGAATCATGGATCAGCCAAATTCCGAAATAGGACCCGGTGATATGAAGGTGCGCTTCGGATTCGAGGGCGTGCGCGCGGCTCTAGGCCGCAGTCAAGCGGACGGCGTGATCGACCACCTTTTCAATGCAGTTCGACAATTCGCCGCCTCCACGGATCTGGTCGATGACCTAACAGCGCTTCTGGTGGAATGGCCATAACGTTCCGTCTTCTATACGAAGACCGATCTCTGCAAATCTCAAAAATGCTGCACTTTTTTATGACTTGCGCAGGCTTAGGGGGCATTTTGCGTACTTCCATTGTACTGATCTTGAAAGCGACACCTCTATGGAGGTGAACTGCCAGAGAATGATGCGGCTGGCAGCAATAAATACCTTTGTGAAGGAGCAATCCATCAACACTTTTTCCAGGAGACTTTTATGTCAGGCAACCAATATTCCCATCTGCTTTCTACATTGGAATCGCTGGAGCAACGTAAGCTGTTCAGCGCTCACGGTATATCGCATTTTTCAGCGAATGCGCCGCAACCAGCTATCAATTTTCTCGCCGAGACGGGATTTAATGCAGCCGGCAGCACATGGACTTATGACTCCAATACCCATTATGGCGGTCATTCCGCGAATGGCACCGTCACGACGAGCGTGCAGGAAGATGATTCGACTTCGTGGGACTGGAACATCGCAACGGATGCAGCCGGCGCGGATAACACTACACAGAATTTGACCTGGGAGCAGGGATCGAGCGGAGTTTATCTGGCTTCAAATTCGCTTAGTACCAATGATGGCTATGTTAACGAAGACATTAACTTCGATAATCTGCAAGTTTGCGGATCGACATTATCTAAAAAATTCAGTTCTACATCTCCTGTGGAGATTGACACTACGGACTTGCCGGAATTAGACGGAGTGGCGAAGGTTACAACAAGCGTGCTGGGAAACAAAAAGGTAACCGAGCCCGCAGGAACCTTCAATGCCACTGAAATCTCGATGGTCATTTCTTATAAAGCCAGCGGATCGACTGACGCCGATGACGCCGGCGCAAAAAGCGTAAAAGTTTCCGCCAAAGGTACGGACAAGCAAACCTTTTATGTCATCGATGGCGTGGGCATTGTCAAACTAATTAGCAGTGCATCCGAAAGCGCAACTGCGGCCGGACATGGCACTAAAGTTAACCTAACCACTACCTCTGATTTAAGCAGTTACGATTACGAAACCCCGTAGGGCATGGTCTCCGATAAAGGGCGTTCATTGCCATTTGATATCAATCGACTACTTTCACAAAAGAGCTTAATTCTATGCGATTCATATCTCGAATAATTTCTGTGGTCATCCTGGTTACCATGGCTGCTGGTTGCGCAATCGGACCATCCTACAGCAAAGTTTCCTCTACCTTTCCGCAACCAGCACCGGGAACCGGTCGGATTTATTTTTATCGCGATCATAGTCCATTTGGCTCCGCGGTAATCACGCCTGTGACTTTGAACGGAGAGCACGTGGGAAATTCCCAACCGGGCGGATTTTTCTATGTCGATCGCCCTGTTGGTAGTTATGTCGTGAGCTGCTCCACGGAGGTTACGCACCAAGTCTCACTAGAATTGGGCGGAGGGGATTCCCGTTAGTTCCGCACCCGTGTAACGATGGGCGTATTTGTTGGACAGGTTTGGCCAGTGTTGAAAGACGAGCCTAAAGCCAATGAAAACGCTCGCAGGGTGGGCGTATATGAAACCTTGAAACGACATGGATAAAAGATTGTGCTGAGGTTTACTTCCGTTGCATCCATAATCGAAATACTTATCCTTTCCTAAAGGCTGTCATGGTTTTAGACAGAGCATAGAAAATGGCGCGCCTGATTCCCGCTGGGCTGTAGAAGCAGCCCAGCGGGAACCGTCACATATGGATCAGTTTCGGTGATTTCCCTCGACGTATCGTTTTCATATGGCATGGAGTCAAGCGAAAATGAGCCGCCCGAATTTGTTTTCGCACAAGCGATGCCATTGGGGCGTTATTACTTCGATTGTCTTATTTGTTCCTGCCTGGGACTTGTGCTTGGAACCCGCGTCTTATGCCAAAGAACCCAGCACACTTCCATCTGCTCCCATCATATCTGACTCCGAATCATCGGCGGGAGAAGCGATTTCGTCTCAGTTTGCGGTGAAAGTTCGCGGATTTCGGTTTGAAGGAAATATGGTCATTACGAGCAAGCAGCTTTCGGACGAGGCCGAAAGAATACTCCGACAGCATCCGGACGGCATTTTAAGTGCCGAGAACTTGGAACAGATTCGCATAGCGCTGACCAAATTGTATGTCAGCAGTAACTACATTAATTCCGGGGCGGTGCTGCCGGATCAGACCATCGGCCCGGATGGCATAGTCATGTACAAGATAGTTGAGGGAAAGCTCACGCATATCAGCGTCAATCGTAGTTCGATGGGCTCGATGGCAGGCGGAATGGCCGGTGCATCCACTGCAACCACACAGCCAATGACAATGGCAATGGCGGGCATGAACCATGGAGCAATGGCCCCGTTTGCGTCTTCCGGCGAACATCACAATCAGTTCGGACCGGGACCGAATCCGGCAATCGCTCCGGCGCCAAAGACAACATCACTCCACCTGCTGAAAGATTCGTACATAATTTCTCGGGTCAGGGCATCGGCGGGCTCGCCACTGGATGTCGTGAAATTGAAAAATGGGTTGGAAATGCTCCGCGACGATCCGAACATAAAAACCATTAACGCTGAGCTGAAGCCAGGGGACGCGCCGGGCCAAAGCGATCTGGACTTGACAGTGACCGAGCGAAATCCATTTCAACTGGGATTAAGATATGCCAATGACCGCTCTCCCAGCGTGGGGGCGTACCATCTGGATGCCCTGGCGTCAGACAGCGATCTGACGGGCAATGGCGACAGTCTTTCCACCCACTGGACCGTTCTGGTAGGCGGTGCTGATCAGATGGAGTTTGCCGAAGACCACGATTATGGAATTGACTATGCCCTTCCATTGACGCCCAATAATTTGACCCTTTCGCTTGATTACACGCGCAGCAGCGATCTCGTAGTCGAAACGCCCTTTTCCGCAGTCAACATCACCAGCAAAACGGACGAGCTGGCGGCCACGTTGCGACAGCCGCTGGTCCGCGATCCAGTTCACGAGTTCGCCTTATTTGTCACAACATCGGCCAATTACAATCGAACATATCTGCTTGGTGAACCGTTCGATTTTTCTCCCGGGGCTGGCGACGGCGTGAGCGATACATACGCCTTACGATTGGGGCCAGAGTATTGGCAAAAAAATCAGCTTAATGCTTTGGCGCTTCGCGCTACGCTGAGCTTTGGTGTTGACGGAGCCATGACTGATGTAGATGAACCAGAGGGACCTGACAGCCGATTGTTTTTCGCATTTCTAGGCCAGATGCAATACACTCGTTTGTTGCCTTTAGGTCCGCCGGAGGAGCCTCTTTCGGATACGCAAGTTGTCTTCCGATTCACGACGCAACTTACCCCCGAACCGCTCTTGGCACCCGAGCAGTTCAGCCTCGGCGGCGTGAATACCGTGCGCGGTTATCAGGAAAACCAATTGGTGACCGACAACGCGATTAATGCCAGCGTTGAGTTGCACATACCGCTGGCCGTGTCCAGCGGCCAACCAACCATCTCGCTGGTTCCCTTTTTTGACAGCGGCTATGCCTGGGATGTTAAAGATGCCCAGTCGGCAGAGTTTATCAATAGCGCTGGTTTAGGTTTGGTATTTACCCCCAATCATCAGATTGATGCCCGGATTTATTGGGGGATTCCCTTTAAGCAATTTCCGCATACAACGGATGATTTACAGGACATGGGTTTGCACTTTAGTATAACTTTGCTGGCTTTTTGAAGAAGGGAAGATGAGGCCGCAAATACGAAAATGGCTGCTCGGCATTGTGCGAGCATGGGGATTAATCACCTGTGCCGTCGCCTATGCCGGTTCTGTTACGCTGGATGGTTCCCTAGGTCAGCCGGCGAGTGCCATCATCCCCACAAATAGCGTCTATATGTTGACCCTCGCCCAGGGTAAACAGGTGGGAAGTAATCTCTTTTTCAGCCTGGGTAAATTCAATCTCGATAAAGGCGAGGTAGCCCAGTTCTCCGGGCCGAATTCAGTAAGCAACGTGCTAACGCGCGTCACGGGCGGCGCAAGCACGATAGATGGAACAATCCAGTGCACCATCCCCAAGGCCAACTTTTTTCTCATCAATTCTGCTGGAGTAATCTTCGGACCGGATGCAGCACTCGACGTACAAGGATCTTTTGCGGTAACGACAGCAGATGTAGTCAAATTAGCCGACGGCAATCGATTCACCGCTATTCCAAGTGCGACAGATGCGGTATTGACCACGGCGGCGCCGGCGACATTTGGGTTTCTCTCATCCAATCCCGCCGGTATCACGCTTCAGGGCGGCAATATCACGAGCAACGGTCATCCCAGCCCTTCTCTCCATCCCGCATCGGCTGGCTCACTGATGGTGATCGGCGGAAACGTCACCATCCAAGGCGGCGAATTGGCAACCAATGGCGCTGGCGGCGCGTTAATTGTCTCTGTCGCTTCGGCCGGCACGGTGGACCCGAGCAATCCAACCGATACGAGTTCATTTACCAAAATGGGAGCGATCACCGTGATGTCGGGAGGAGTTTTAGGCTCCGATACTTCCGCAAGCGGAAGTGTTTCAGGCCCGGTGACCATCGTGGCCGGCGCGGTGAATGTTAGCGGCACTGATGCTACCGATACCGTTCGATCTGCTTTAGGAAGCATTTCGGGTGCTGGCGGCGCTTCTGGATCGGTGATGATAGCGGTCACGGGCGCGCTCAGTATTTCCAATGGGGCAGAACTGGGTTCCGATGCATTATTCGGCACGGATTCTGGACCGGTAACGATATCCGCCGGGATCGTTGCGGTTAATGGTACGGACGCTGCCGATCCCTACCAGTACGCCTCATTCCTGGGGAGTCTTTCAGGTTCTGGCATCGCTGGTTCGGTGACGATACGGACTCCGGAGGTTGTGTCGGTTACCAATGGCGCCGAAATTGGTTCCGATTCGTCCAACAATTTTGGAACGGATTCAGGAACATTAACTATCTCTGCCGGGAGTATCATCGCGGACGGCGCGGGACTTAGCGAGCAGCCTGTTTCATCTATCGGCAGCTTCGCCAACGGAACCTCCGGAAGCCTGTCGCTATCCGTCGAGGGAAATGTCAGTGTAACCAACGGCGCGAGAGTAATTTCCCAGGGCACGGATTCAGGAGCAGTCCAAATCAGCGCTGCAAACATCGCCGTGAGCGGCGAGAATATCGGCGATCAATTTTCCAAACTCGGCAGTTTTTCTGGGCATGAGTCCGCCGGAACCCTCGGCCTGACCGTGACTGGAACCGTTGCCGTCAGCGGCGGGGGCGAAGTGGCTTCGGATGCTTTTTTGGGCAGTGGCATCAACTCAGGCAAGGTGACAGTATCGGCTAAACACGTGAACGTATCCGGCACAGATACCCTGGGAGATTCTTCGCTGCTGGGCAGTCGCTCCGGAAGCGGACAGGCGGGCGATGTCCTGGTGCAGGTCACGCGGGGAACGATCCAGGTTGCTGATGGTGGGCAGATGGGGTCATTTGCCGATAGCGATGGTTTGGTCGGGCAGGTTCAGATAAATGCATCTACCGTTACCGTTAACGGAGAAGACTCGCCGTATTCAACGGGCATTCTTGTCAACGGTCCGATTGCGCCCAACTCCGATCCAAACACACCCGTGTTTGCTGTTTCGGTGAACGCTCAGACTTTGAGCGCGCTGAATGGCGGCCTGATTTCCACCGATGCCTTCGGTTCCTCCTCGGCTGGCAACATTGACGTAACGATAACTGGCACGGCGCGGTTTTCTAGCCAAGGCGGCGTAGAGGCGGTGCAATATGGTGGCGGTAGCGGCGGGCTGGTTCAAATACATGCCGCAACGCTTGATATGTCCGACGGAATTATCTCGGCGAGCAATTTCGGCTCGTCAAGCGCTGGCGGAACGCTAAGTATCACGGCCACTGACGTGACCCTGACCGATTCGTCCAGCATCACCGCCACTGCCACACAGGGCCTGACGCAGCCGCTTATGGTGACCGTCAATTTCGCCTCTGTTCCTGGCTACGAGGCGGTGGTGAGTCTGATTAGTCCCCGGGGAAAGCAAATCGAATTGGGAAAAAACGTACCGCCGGCGCCCACAACTTACTCTGACGACGCATCAACAACCAATTACACCGCCGCTCCAATAGGATCTCTGGCCAGTTTTACTGCCCTTGATCTCAATGGCATATGGAAGCTTCAGGTGCAAGCCCCGGACCAGCCCGATACCCCGCCTGTGAAGTTGGATGCGTGGTCACTAAGCCTCGGAGGCCAGGTGATTGGGAGTTCCACCAATGTATTTGCTGGCTTGGCATTCACTTCGCCACTAAACGTCGAAAATATCAATCCCGCCCAAACCGGTGGCAATGGTGGAATCATCAATTTCAAATCCTCCGGATTTGTGGCTATCCAAAACAGTCAACTCACCGCCAAGGCCAATGATACCGGAGGCAATATCAGCATCGACCCCTCGCTGGTCGTTTTGCAGAATGGCTTGCTCAGCGCCAGCGCCAGCAAAGGCAATGGCGGCAAAGTAACCCTCTCCGGCGGACAACTCTTGCGATACGACACCCCGATCAATGTCTCGTCGACATTTGGAGATCCCGGCACCGTTCTGGTTAACTCTTCTCCAGCCTCCGACCTTGCCGGCGAACTTCTTCCCCTTCAGTCCAATTTGCCCAACCCTTCTCTCAGTCTGATCCCCGCCTGCGGTGAGATGGCTGGTAGCAACGTAAGTTCATTCGTGTCCATAGGCAACGGTGGAACAGCCGCCGAGCCGGGAGGGCTCTTGCCATCATTCGATTCGCTCGACGATACCCAGAAAACCAAGCCTTGAATGCTTCCCATTCGAGCAAGGCATTTTTTCTCGGCGCAAGGACAGCCTGACTTCCGCGTAATATCTGTGTTGATTCGGAGTTCCCCCGATATGAGATTTTGCTGTCAATCCTATATTTTGCTTTAAGGTGGCAGCAATGGCCGGTATATTCCGTCCTGTATTACTCTGGCGGTAAAGGGCTCATTTCGCTGATATGGGAACTCAAGCCTTTTCTAATTGACCACCTTCGCTATGCGCGGGCTGGAGGTTTTATGGGTTGGAAACAGGTGAGTGGTAAAAAGGGAAATCTGCGGCGCGGCGGAAGACATTTACGCCGCGAAATCGCGGTGATCGAGCAGCTCGAATCACGCCGGCTTTTATCTGCCGACATGTGGACCGGTCTGGGTGACGGCACAACCTGGAGTAACGCTGCCAACTGGCAGAATGGAGTGCCCCAGACCGGCGACGATGTAACCATCAACACCTCCGGCTCCACAACCATCAATTTCACCTCTGCGGCTGGAAATGTTACCCTCGACAGCCTGACCAGCAACACCCCGCTAACCCTCTCCGGCGGCTCCCTGACTATCACAGGCTCGGTTGCCTCGACGGTCAGTGCTAATTTCAGCATGACTGGCGGAGCGTTGTCCGTCACGGGCAGCGGTGGCTTTACCGAATCCGGCAGCGGAACAATCAGCAACGCCAACCTTGCGGCCAGCGGTGGGGGAATTCTCGCTCTAAGTGGGATAACTGGTTTGATCAACGTAAATCTCACCGCCGGCACCACCGGCAGCGGGGCCAGCACGGGTCAGATTCTCTTTCCCGCCATGACCACCTACGCCAGCAGCGCCAATACCATCCAGGCCAATGGTTCTGGCAGCAAAATCGACCTCTCGGCCAT
>DASXDR010000072.1:0-13581 GCA_036490535.1 Tepidisphaeraceae bacterium
ATGATCCCCTGCTCGATGGCAGGAGCGATAATTTCCTCGCTGGCGTGGCGATGCACCTGACCAAAAACAACGGCTATCGTATTGGCCTGGCGTGGGTGGAACTTTCCACCGGCTCCTGCTTCGCCATGTCCGCTGATGAAAGCAAGGTGCTGGACGAACTCGCGCGCCTGCGGCCGGCAGAAATTCTCGTTCCCGAGCATGCCTCCGGGCAAATCCACGAAATCGCTGGCAAGATCAAAGACCGCGGCGCGAGCGCCATCACGGCTCGGCCGGGCTGGCAGTTCACCCCGCATCACGCCTCCGAGCAAATTCACAAGCAATGGCAAACCAAAACCGCTGGCGGGTTTGGATTCGATGATGACGACCCCGCCATCCTCGCTGCTGCTGCGCTGTTGACTTATCTGGAAGAAACGCAGAAACAATCATTGCTGCATCTGCGTGCGCTGCGTCGCCACGTCGCGGATGACTTTCTCGCCATCGACCCCGCTTCGTGGCGCAGTTTGGAAATCGACCGCACGGTCCGCACCGGCGGCAGCGAAGGCACGCTCCTCTCAGCAATCGACCGCACGCGCACCAGCATGGGCGGCAGAATGCTGCGAAGCTGGCTGCGCTTTCCTCTCTGCGATATTGAGCACATCACCGCCCGCCAATCGGCGATCTCCGCTTTGATCGAATCGCCGGATATTCTTAAAAATCTTTGCACGCAACTGGACGATGTCTGCGACATCGAGCGTATCGTGGGCCGAGTCGCCGTCTCCCGCGCCAATCCGCGCGATCTGGCCGCCCTTGCCAAATGCCTGCATTCCATGCCCGCTCTTGTAGACCAATTGGAAAAAATCGCCCGCTCCGCCGATGTCACCCCCGAGCTGCTCGCCCTTCGCGGATTCTGCCGAGACCAGGCCAAGCATCTCAACTCCGCCATCCTCCCCGACCCCGCTCCGCACTTGCGCGACGGCGGCGTAATCGCCAAAGGCTTCGACACTGAGCTCGATCGTCTCCGCACTATGGGGACTGATTCGCAAACCTGGCTCGCTGATTTTCAGCGCCGCCTCGTTACTGAATCGAGTATTCCATCTCTAAAAGTCGGCTTCAACAAAGTCTTCGGCTACTACATCGAGGTCACCGACAGCCATCGCGATAAAGTCCCCAGCGCCTGGACCCGCAAACAAACCGTCAAAAACGCCGAGCGATACATCACCGAGGAACTCAAAAAATTCGAGGAAGAAGCCTTGGGCGCTTTGGAAAAATCCATCGCGCTGGAGCAGCGGTTATTTGAGCAAATCCGCCAATCGCTTTTGCCACATATTTCCCAGTTCCAGGAGCTGGCTGATTCGCTCGCTCGTCTCGATGTCCTGTGCGCGCTGGCTAGCCTTGCCATCGAGCGCCGCTATTGCCGGCCCGAATTAAGTGAAGATCGCAAACTCGAAATCCTCGACGGCCGCCATCCGGTGCTCGAACAGCAACTCGGTAACGAATTCGTCTGCAACGACACCAAATTTTCCGAATCGGATTCGTTGTGTTTAATCACCGGCCCCAACATGGCCGGCAAATCCACCTATATCCGCCAGGTTGCATTGATCGTATTGCTTTCTCAGATCGGCTCCTACGTCCCCGCGAAGAGCGCAACCATTGGACTGGCCGACCGTCTTTTCACTCGCATCGGCGCCTCGGACGAGCTGCACACTGGGCAATCGACCTTTATGGTCGAGATGACCGAAACCGCCAACATCCTCAATAATGCCACGGATCGCAGCATCGTCATCCTCGACGAGATCGGCCGCGGCACCAGCACGCTCGACGGCCTCTCGCTCGCCTGGGCCATTGCTGAGCACATCGCTGCCGAGATCAAATCCCGCACCCTCTTCGCCACCCACTATCACGAGCTGACCGATCTCTCCCAGCGCTTTAGCGGCATCCGCAATCTCAACGTCTCCGTGCGCGAATGGGATGATCAAGTCGTCTTCCTGCACCGCATCATCGAAGGCAGCACCGACCGCTCCTATGGCATCCACGTCGCCCGCCTCGCTGGTGTCCCCAAAGCCGTCCTCGAACGCTCCAAACAACTCTTGTCTGAACTCGCTGTCCAACACATTGGCAAACCCAAACTCAGTCGTTCGCGCAAATCCGATCGCCAAGCCGACGAAAATCAAATGCCATTATTCGTCGATCCCATCCAGGAATTACGTACCGCGATTGGCTCAACGAAGATCGATGAGCTCACGCCAATGCAAGCCCTGGCGCTTCTGGCTGAGTGGAAGGCGAAATATGGAAAGTAATGACATTCAACCTACAGTTGACGAATAGTATCATCGAGTGATACTATAGTGCGGTGAGTAAGCATGATCGCACGCTCGAAGCTATCTTCGCCGATCCCGTTCGTGCGAGCATTAATTGGAATGACATTGAATCTCTGCTGCATCATTTGGGTGCGGAAATTTCTGAAGGAGCGGGGTCGCGTGTGCGTATCGCGCTGAATGGAGTGCGGGCTGTGTTTCATCGTCCGCACCCTCACAAGGAGACTGATAAGGGGGCCGTCAAATCCATGCGACGATTTTTAACCGAGGCAGGAATCAAGCCATGATGCGATACAAAGGATATATCGGAACGGTCGAATATGACGCCGACGCGAAAATTCTTCACGGCGAGGTCGCGGGGCTGCGCGATGTGGTTACCTTTCAGGCCGACTCCGCAAGCGGGATCGAAAAAGCCTTTCACGAATCGGTCGATGATTATCTCGTCTTCTGCCGCCAGCGCGGCGAAAAGCCCGAAAAACCCTGCTCCGGGCAATTCGTCGTTCGTGTCAGCTCTAAACTCCATCGCAATCTTACCTCCATCGCGCAAGCAACGGGGCAAAGCTTGAACCACGTCGTTAAGGAATACCTTGAACGTCAGGTCCAACAAGCTACTGCTGAAGAAAATTTGTCCCCAACAACACGCCGCCGAAGAAGCGCCTGAGCGATTCGAGATCGAGCATTAGCATTTCAATCCAAATGAAAAACTTCCTCCAGCGTCCGCATCGCCTCGTCGGGGCGTGAACCATCTAAGGCCTCAAAAAATTCTCCCATCTCATTCTGCCACCGCGCATTCACCTCTCGCTTGGCCATCTCTGCCCGCGCGCGATCAAAATCCGTGACAATCTCCACATACCCCACCAGTAATCCATCCTCGCGCAGAAACAGCGAATAATTGCGCCAACCGGTTTCGCGTAAAGCAGCTAGCATATCCGGCCAAACTGCTGCGTGGTGGCGTTTATATTCCTCGATTCGATCTTTCTTAACGCGCAGAAGAAAACAGGTGCGTTTCATAAAAGTAATTGTCAATTGCGATCCTTTCTATCGCAATAGAGCAGTGGGATATTTATAATCCTTTTCCTGATGAGCACTGTGGCTACCCCTCTCTCGGCACCGGAAATTCTTCAGCGTCATGGCGATGCGGCCATGGCTTTCGTCGATGAATTCCTCGCCTCGCGCAAAAATGTTCCCGATCGATTGATGGAGTCCATGCGATACTCGCTCCTTGCCGGTGGTAAGCGTCTGCGCCCGGGCCTGGTGATGGAAACCTTTGAAAGCTGCCGAGGAAATTCGCGTAACAGTGCGCTTGCGTGCGCGGGGGCTCTGGAATTGATTCATACTTTTTCGCTTGTTCACGACGACCTCCCCGCCATGGACGACGATGATCTCCGCCGTGGCCGCCTCACCAACCACAAAGTCTTCGGCGAAGCGATGGCCATCCTCGCCGGCGATGGCATGGTCACCCTGGCCTTTGAGTTGATCGCTGAAAAAGCTGATTCCAAAATCGCAGCGCGATTGGTTGTCGAACTCGCTAATGCCACCGGCCCTTCCGGCATGATCGGCGGCCAGGTGCTCGACATCGACTCGGAAAACCAATCCCTGTCGCTCGATCAACTCAAGAAACTCCACCGCTTAAAAACCGGCGCCCTGATCATCGCCTCCTGCCGGCTCGGGGCGCTCTGCGCTGCTGCCGATGAATTTACTCTGGACGCCATCACGCGCTATGCCGAGCATCTCGGCCTGGCCTTCCAAATCGTCGACGATCTCCTCGACGTCACCAGCACCCCCGAGCAAATGGGCAAAGCCACGCAAAAAGACCAGGGCAAAGGCAAAAATACCTACCCGGTTCTCCTCGGCATGGATGCTTCGCGCACGCAGGCTCGCCGCGAAGTCGCTGGCGCAATCGAAGCCATCGCCAGCTTGGGCCCTTCTGCCGATGGCCTTCGCGCTCTGGCGAATTTTGTCGTGGATCGAAATCTTTAGGATTTTAAATCCGAAATTCGAAGTGCGAAGTCCGAAACAAATTCAAAACACAGAAAAGAAAATTCTAAACGCGCGATTTCCGTTTCGATTGTCCTGTTTGAATTTTGAATTTGTTTCGGATTTCGAGTTTCGGATTTCGGATGTTTATTTCCCCAGATGCTTCCGAAACGCCGCCAGCGTCTGAGGGCTGACATGGTGCTCAATCCCCTCTGCATCCGATTCCGCCACCGCCGCGGGTACGCCGAGCGATTTCAAAAACTCCAGCACAATCTCATGCCGGGTGCGCGATTCCTCGGCAAGCTTTTTCCCTGCATCGGTCAGAAAAATCGCCCGGTAAGGCTGCGCCGTCACCAGCCCGTGCCGCTGCAAGCGGCGGATAGTCTTGCCCACGGTCACGTGCGTCACGCCGAGCCGTCGCGCCAAATCGCTCACCCGCGCTTCTCCGGTCTCGGCAATCAGCGCCGCGATCATCTCGACATAGTCCTGCGCCAGCTCTCCTGCGTGTTCCTGTCTGGTTCGGCGCGGATTCGCTGGCGCTGGGCCGTGCATTTTGCGGCTGGAAAGCGATCGCGCGGAGCCGGTCTTCATTGCTTCCATCCCACCCGAAAAAACGAGACTTGACAAGAGAAAAACAAATTGTACCCTATGCTACATTATGTACAAGATGTTCTTAAATTTATCGCTGGAGTCCAGTGATGGACCATACTAAATTGCCCCCCGCTCCCGAGCCGCCGGTCCAGGTAAATCATCTCTCACTGGAAGGGATGCATGGGTCGGTGGAAGTGCCGCATCACGCCGCCTCCCTCTGGAAGCAGTGGCGCGCCTTCACGGGCCCGGCGCTGCTGGTCAGCGTCGGCTATATGGACCCTGGCAACTGGGGCACCGATCTCTCCAGCGGCGCGGAATACAAATACGCCCTGCTCTGGGTGGTTGGCGTCGCCAGCCTGATGGCCATCTTTCTACAGGTAATCTCCGCGCGGCTTGGCGTGGCCACGGGAAAAGACCTCGCGCAATGCTGCCGCGACTGGTATCCCAAATGGACACGCTGGCCTAACTATCTGCTTTGCGAAATTGCCATCGGCGCCTGCGATCTGGCCGAAGTGCTGGGCAGCGCGGTGGCCATTAATCTGCTCTTTCATATCCCCCTGCTCTGGGCAGTCATTATCACAGGTGGTGATGTATTAATCCTCCTGGCACTGCAGGGATTGGGGATGCGCACTATTGAGGCCGTCATCCTGGTCCTGGTGGCGACAATCGCCGGCTGCTATTTCGTTGAAATTTTCATTCTGCCGCAGACACAGCCAAATTTCATAGAAATGGTCCGGGCATTCTTCCATCCCACCCTGCATGGAAAAGGATACGCCAACGACACCACTACCATGGCATTTCTCGCCATCGGGATCATCGGCGCGACGGTCATGCCGCACAATCTCTATTTGCACTCGGCCCTGGTGCAGAGCCGCAAATTGCAGCGAGATGAACCCTCCATCCGCAGCGCGATTCGCCTCAACACCATCGATTCGACGTTGGCCCTGACCCTTGCCTTTTTCATCAACGCTGCCATTCTCGTGCTGGCGGCAATCGTCTTTTATGGCAAGAGCGATGCAGTCTCCGGCGGCCATACCTATGTCTTTGACGCCAACACCGATTGGATTCGCGTCGCCTATCTCACCCTCGCCCCGCTGCTTGGCACGGTCGCGGGAAGTTTTCTTTTCGCCATCGCCCTGCTCGCCAGTGGCCAAAGTAGCACCATCACCGGTACCCTCGCCGGGCAGGTGGTCATGGAAGGCTTCATGCACTGGCGGATCAGGCCGTGGGTTCGCCGCATTATCACGCGCACACTAGCGATCCTGCCGGCCGTTTTTATCATCGGCGTGCGCGGCAACAGCAGCGTCAATGACCTGCTCAATCTCAGCCAGGTCGTGCTCGCCCTGCAATTGCCGCTGGCCATGTTTCCCCTGCTGCATTTCACCAGCTCGAAAAAACGCATGGGCCAATGGAAGCTCGGCTGGTTCCTGCTGATCACGGGCTGGACCAGCGCCATTCTCATCACCGCGATGGATATTTACGGCCTGCCTGATGCGTTCAGGCAAGCCTGGCAGGTCATTGCCGGTGGCTAAATACTTGGGTTTTAGACTTTGGTTCAGGAGTGCCTATGTATCATAAGATTCTCGTCACCCTCGAAGCTACGCCCACCGATCGTGCGATTATCGATCACGTCAAACAATTGGCGGCTATTACGAAAAGCAATCTGGTGCTCCTGCACGTGGCCACCGGCGTGCCGGCGCAATTGTACGGCGCCGACGCCGCCGGCGAGGAAATCAGCGAAGATCAGGCGTATCTTCACCGCATCAAAAAGGAATTCGACGCCGCGGGAATTCCCACCGTCACCGAATTGGCCTATGGCGATCCGATCAAGCAGATTATCAAATGGATCGAGCAGCATGGCTGCGATCTCGTGGCGATGAGCACACACGGGCATCAATGGGTTGGCGATTTGCTCTTCGGCACCACTGCCACCAAGATACAGCACCAAATCAGCGTTCCGGTTCTTTTGCTTCGTGCCGGCTGAGCAAGGCCAGAGGCTCGGAAGGAGAGGTTGTGGACAGGCTTTTTTTTTACGTTGGGTCGATTGCTGCGGTGCTGGCTGTGCTCGAAATACTTCCCCAGCGCGCAAGTGCAGAGCTTCCAGCCACCGCGCCAGCTGCCCAATCGGGTGCATCACAAAGCTCGCCAATATCAGATAAATGGCAATACACCCTGTTTAATCCGGTGCCGGGGGATCAGCTGCGCGATATGCAGACAGATCGGCCGAATATTGCCAATACGCCGCACACGATTGATGCAGGGCACATGCAGATCGAGACGGGGATTGCGGATTATTCGTATTTTCAAAGTTCCAGTGCGCCGTTTGAGGCCTGGGGATTTGGTGATTTCAATTTTCGCGTTGGCGTGCTGAATGATCTGGAACTGAGCGCGGAGATTGAGGCATATGACGAAGATATCGCGCGGTTCGATCATCACACATCACGCCAGGGGAGTTTCAGCGATACGATTCTCGGCGGGAAATTGAATTTGTGGGGGAATGAGGATTCGGACGCGGTTTGGCATACGGCGCTCGCGATTCAGCCGCACTTTAAAATTCCCACCGCCGACAGCGATCTCGGCAATGGGCATTTTGAATTCAATACGATTTTTCCCTTTGCGGTCACGCTGCCCTATGAGATGACATTCACGTTTCAACCGGGGTTTGATTATCTGCGAAATGCCAATGAGAACGGTTATGCGCCGTCATACGAGCAGGCGATGTGCGTGGATCGCGTGTTTTTTCAGAAGCTGGATTTGTATGTGGAGTATGCGTTCATGACCAGCAATGATTCGCACGCCAAGTCGGAGCAATTGATGGATACCGGGGCGATTTATCAGATCAATAATAATTTAGCAGTCGATACAGGATTGCAGTTTGGGCTCAATCGGGCGAGCCCGAATTTCGCGGCGACTCTTGGGGTGAGTGCGAGGTTTTAGCATTTTTTGTTCCCACGACATTAGGGTTAATGACGAAAGAACGAATGACGAATCAATGTTCGAATCTGCGCATTATTTAGCGGCGCGTCCGAAGGACCGCGCGGAACGGCGCACTCCAACGCGGTGCTACGCACTGCCGCTAAATATTGGCGGGAAAATCTTTCGAAGATTCCGTTATTCGAATTGTATTATTTTCGTGTCGTCGGATGATGTCCGTGAATGATGTACGCCACGCCCCCGTGGCCAAACCAGGCGTGGGCGAGCTCGTTGGCTTTGTAGATTACATGGTTGCCGCCGTCGCGATGGCCGGGGTCGTTACAGATTAGATCGCCGCTAGCGGTCATGCCACGGATGACGATGAGATGGCCGTTGGTGGCCCTGAGAAGGCTGCTGGGGAATTCGCCCTTTTTGAATTTGATGCTGGCAATAATCGGCTGGCCGGTAGCGAGCGTGGCGCGGACCTGTTGCCAATTGCGGAAGCGCGTGACCCAGGCATCCAGGCCGACTTCGCCAGCGCGGCCAACGGCGCGATTCCAATTACCAAAAAGACGATATTCCTCATCCCAGATGGCCATTGCATTCGTGTTAAGCGGATAATTCTTGCCCCAATACGCCATCACCATGGTCACGCTCGTCGGAGAGCACGTCTGGTTTTGCAACGCGTCGGCACTATCGCCCTGCGCGCGATAAGGCACGGGGAGATCAATCAAGGTTGGCTGCGTGGCGGCTTTAGCGCTGGGGATTTCGAGCTTCGTATAAAGATCCGCGTCTTTGGTTTTGCCGGAATAGACCACGGAAATGCGGCGGATCGTCGGATTAATTTTCGTATTAGTTTGCAGACTCTCCAGCGTCGCTTTGATCTGCCAGGCATCCGCAGGAGTGCTGAGTCTGAGAGTATCCTGATCCAATCGGCCATGCGGGAATCTTGTCGTCAGAGGCACCGGTGTGGGATGGCCCCAATAGCCGGTGTAGAGCCAGGGAGACCAGGTTCCATCAACAGTGCGCACGCGGACAAAAAATCGCACGCCGGTGTCGGGCGGAGTGACCGCATTCCACGAAGCGATCAACTGGGTGAAGGGAAATTCGGTTTCGTGCTGGTTGCTGATCCAGATGCCGATGCGCGGATATTCGCTGTTGGTAGGATCGAAGAGAGCGAGATGCGGGCGTTTGCCGGGGACGATTTTGACGTGGCGCATCGCGGAATTGTTCAGGGCAGCGAGGGTGTCGATTTTCACTAATTTGTCGACGGTGTGATCGGAAGCAATGTTGTTTGCAGGGCGATGCGTGGTGACGCAGCCTGTTAATAGGAAAGAGAAGAGAACGAGGCTTGAAACGGTTTTCAGGAATGGGACTGAAAGATATTTTGGGTGTTGCATGACTAATGGTTCCTCATGAAGCGCGCGGGGGATGCTCGCATCTTGTTCCACAACGCTGCTCTTCTATGATTACAGACATGGAAAAGCAATTCGCCAAATGGTGGTTGTCCCGGGTGACCCCGTTCCGGGACGTCCCCCCGGACAAGTTGGCCGCCGAGCGCGAGGCGATGAGCAAGCAGCAGGAATATAACCGCAACTACAAGGAGTTTCTGGAACAGTCAGTCCTGCCCACCATCGATGATCTGGTACAAATGCTGGCCAAGAACGGCATCGTGCATCGCGTAACATCATGGGGGAATCAGATTTCTATCCGCATTCACCTGGCATGGCGCTGGGGCGAGCTGGTGATCATGCAGAGCCATGAAGATTGCGTGACGTTCGAACATCACATCATCACCGAAGGTGAGAAGCGCGGGGATGATTCAGCCGAGGATCATTCGCATCAATATGATCTGCGCGATGCGCTCCCGCCGAATATCGCAGGGCAGGAATTGCAGTTTTTTCTGAGCCGATTGGCGCAAGATTTGATTGAAGGGGATGTGGGGCCGGAGATTCCGCCCGGAGAGGCGATCCCCGAAGAATAAGAAAAATTGAATGATCTGATCATCTGGGGAGATAGCATGGATTATGACCTTTTGATTCTTGGTGCTGGCGCAGCGGGGTTGCGAGCGGCGGATTTACTAGAAAAATCAAAACAGCGAATCGGAATACTCGAAGCGCGGGATCGCATCGGCGGGCGCATTCATACCGTCTCTTCTCACGCTTCTAACTCTTCACACCCTTCTTACCCGGTCGATTTAGGAGCCGAGTTTATTCACGGCCGCCCGCCGCAGACAGAGAAATTACTCAAAGAAGCGAACATCCTGTCATATGACGTGACGGATCGACATCATTTTCTATCCGGCCAACGATTGGCGGAGAATTGCCGATTTTGGCCACAGATTCAGCAAGTAATGTCACGCCTACCGGCCCCAGATGCTGAGGATGTGACTTTCGATAAATTTTTGAGCCACCAGAAAAGTTTGTCATCGCAGACACGGCGTTATGCGCGCGATTTTATCCGTGGCTTCGATGCAGCAGATACCAGCAAGATCGGCGTGGCAGGACTTTCTCTCGCGGAAGCAGAAGCAGAAAAGATGGACGGCGATGCCTTGCTGCGGCCATTGGGCGGGTATCACGGACTGATCGCATTCCTAGCACAACGAATCAAGCAGCGCGGGGTTCGCATTCATCTCAATACCATTGTCAAGCAAATCGAATGGTCACGCGCTGGTTGCCAAGTGAGTGCGGTGATTAATGGCCGTGAGAAAACTTTTTCCGCAAAAAAAATTCTGATAACCCTTCCCGTCGGCGTGCTGAAATCCGGATCTATTCGCTTTGCACCCGAAGTGAAGGGCCTGAGCGAATCTTTGGCAGGGCAGGAGATGGGCCCGGTCGTAAAAATTATCTTTCATTTTAAACAGGCATTCTGGGAAGAACGCGAGCTGGAGGATTTGAGCTTCATGCATGCCCCCGGAAAATTCTTCCCCACCTGGTGGACCCAACTGCCACTCCGAATCCCAATTCTGACCGGCTGGGCCGGCGGTCCAATGGCCGAGGAATTAGGCAAATTCAGTGATGGGCAGATACGCGATGCCGCAATGAAAACTCTCGCGAAATGCTTCGCAACTTCCCGAGGATGGCTCGCGCGGCGAATCGAAAAAGCCTGGATCGCCAATTGGCCTGCCGACCCGTTTTCGCGCGGTGCTTATAGCTACATCAACGCAGGCGGACTACCAGGGGCACAGCGTTTTCATCGCTTGGGAGAAAACATTCTCTTTTTTGCCGGCGAGCATGCGTATCCAGCCCTCGCGGGAACGATCGCCGCAGCGCTGGCCTCGGCGGAGGGTGCCGCCAGCCAGATTCTCGATTCAACGAGATAACCGTTAAAAAGCGCCGGTTATCGCAACATTGGTTTCTGGGAAATACTGATCAATCGTTTCCTCTTCCAACGCCGGCAGTTCCGCGTATTCCAACAGGAAGGCTGCAAGCGTATAGCAGCAATAGATGATGAAGATCATCACCTGCAATATGCTGGCAAGATAGCCTTCACAGAAAGCACCAATAAATATCTGCCCAAATGCCGCCAGCACGAAATCGGCAAGCATTGGATCCGGAAATGATCGCTTAACACGTTGTAATTTTAAAAGCGAAGGTACTGTCATCCACATGGCAATAAGCAGGGGGACCAACCCAATCAATCCGAAGCGAGCCGCCACGGACAAATACGAACTTTCACCCAGTTCGATTTCTGAGTTGGGCAAAATCCCCATAATAGGATTTTCTGCAAACTGACGCAGCAGTCCGGACCAGACATATGAGCGCGTATCCTGCGTGGAGATCAGTCGCGAATATTCAATCTGGCTGCTGGATTCACTGCTGGTGAAGTTCAGCACTATTAGCACCAGGATCCCGACCAATATTCCCGCTCCGAGGAGCCTGCCCACGCGATGCCGGAATAGTAAAACAATACCAGTAGCTGCCATGAGAGCACCCGTTCTTGAGGCGGTCCACAACAGCATGACCAGCAATACCGCAAATATTCCCGCCAGCGCGCCGCGCATCAGGCGGGTTTTGCCCGGTCGCACAAGAAGGTAAAGTACTGGAAGCATCAATGCCGCGCAATATTCAGCAGCGTGTTGGGGATTTCCCGTAGTACCCATAAAGCGACCGCCGCGCAGCACGGAGGAAGGTCGGGCGATGAATTGCATTACGTTAATTACAGCAAAAATTGCTCCCGCCCCAGCCAGAGAGCGTACCAGCATCACCCCATCGTCCCAGTTACGAATCGCCCGGGCCAGCGCCAAGCCCAGGGTTAGAAATATGAACATGAAGATGATCAGCTCAGACGCCCCACGCGCAAACAAATTGCCGAACACCATGCGCATGGAAGCCATCAACTCGAAAATAAAAAACGCCACGGTAGCTGGCAGAACATATTTGTGTCGCTTGCCTTGAGGAACGCGCAGCAATGCGAGCAAAAGCAGGAGCATCAGTCCCAAGGTGAGAGGTCTGCCTTGCAAACGCATCTGTTCCAAGGGAAAGACCAGGCGCCCCGACGTGAGCGTATCCAAGCTGAACGTGCTGGCAACGATCATCATCGACAGCAATGGCCATTTGAACTGGGGAATCAATAGCGCCAGTACCGCCAGCAGTAGAAACGCTGCCATCGCCAAAAGCCCCATGGGACTGGCCAAAAACTGCAAAGCAAGAATAAATTGTGCTGCTACTGATCCCATGGAGTTTGCTTCTGTTAAGGTCCAATAAAGCGTCTAACTTATCTAGGCCCGCATCATATTACGTTATTGCATCGGCTATACGGGTACAAATTTGTACTGTTTCTACGGGGATTTTGCCTCAAAGTTGCAAATTTTTCAGAGCCTCCTGCACGACATTCCTTGAATCTTCATGGCGAGCGGAAGCAAATTGGATGGGTAACGTCCCGTCGCGCTGTCCGATGGCGATCCGTAAATAAAACCCGGCTTCCTCGCGTTGAGCCAAGGCGGCAATAGGGGAATGACAGTTACCGTTCAGTTGAAGGACAATCTGCCGTTCTATGTCAACGCATTCGAGGGTTGTTGGGTCCATGAGCACGCTTAGGGCTGATTGAGTGGTTTTATCGTTTTTCCGGCACTGCAAGGCCAAGGCCCCCTGCCCGGCAGCGGGAAGCATCTGATCTACGGGAATAGGGTTCATGGTGGCGGCATCAAATAAATCCGCACGGCGTAACCCAGCCAGAGCGAGGATAATTGCATCAAATTCTTTACTGGCAAGCTTGCGCAGGCGCGTATCGATATTGCCGCGGATGGGGAGGATTTGCAGGTCTGGCCGATGGGCTAACAGCTGGCATTTTCTGCGCAGGCTGCTGGTGCCGACGCGAGCTTTTGAGGGGAGATCACGTATGGACGGAGCCCCGATTAATACATCGTGCACATCTTCGCGAGGAGGGACTGCTGCGATAACCAATTCACTGGTATCCACCAAAGGCATGGTTATCGGAACATCTTTAAAACTATGGACCGCAAAATCGATGCGGTTATCCAGAAGAGCTTGCTCTATTTCTTTGGTAAATAAGCCTTTACCTCCGATATCATAGAGTGGCCGATCAGTCACCCGATCGCCGCTGGTAGAAATAATTTCCAATTGAACCATCAACCCCGGCACTTTTTGCATGAGGGCATCAGCAATGAGCTGACTTTGTTTGCGGGCTAATAAACTGCCCCGGGTGCCGAGACGGAGAATATGAGGTGAATTACTCAATTTGAATACTCTGGGTCGCTTGAACTTAACAGGATAGTTTGCTACAGTCACTTTTCTCGGCTCACCAAGGAGCCGGCCACTAATCCGTCCGCTTCGCAATTTTAGCG
>DASXDR010000092.1:0-6712 GCA_036490535.1 Tepidisphaeraceae bacterium
AACGTCGAGCCAAATCCTGGCTTGCGCTAAACCGCCGGGATCGCGATTGATCTCGGCAATGGTCGCGCGTTTATCCCACCATAAAGATGGCGACATCGCGATCACTCCGCCGAAGGTATGCGGATTTCGACGGGTAATTTCCAGAGCAGCCAGTCCGCCGAGGGATGATCCGCCGATGAAAACATGCTGGGGATCAGTTTCCACGCGGAAAGATTTTTCAACGAATGGCTGGAGGCGATGAATCACCACATCAGCGTATGCCTGGCCATGCCCCCCACCATACTTTGGGTCCGCAAAGAACGTGTATTCATCGATTCGGCTTGGTGAGTTATCAATTCCCACGACAATCAACGGAGGAAGCTGGTGCGCATCGATCAACTGCGTCAGTGTTTCATCAATCTGCCACTCTTTGCCGAAAGCGCTGGTGTCGCGATCGAAGCAGTTTTGGCCGTCCATCATGTAGAGCACGGGATAGCTGCGATGCGTTTTCTCGTAATCACTAGGAAGCCAGACGCGAATGGTTCGTGCGGGATATTGGCTGGTTGCTGGAAACTGCATGATACGCAGATCGCCGACGACGGTGTGAATCGCAGCCCCTGCCCACGTGCAGAAAAATATAGGAAATGCGAGAGCGAAAAAGAGGAATTTATTTCGCATCGTGCAAATTGGCGCGGTCCATTTCGCTTAAGCGGTGCGTGGTCAGTTTTCGCCATTTATCGATGGCTTTGTGATCATCCTCGGATTGCGCACCGCGCGTGGCAGCGGCGATTTGCGCAATGGGGAACTTGGGCGTTCGATCCATGTTGAGCAGGCCATTGGCTTCCTGATAGGTATCGGTGAACTGTGTGTAGCAGAAGCCGGAGAAGATGGGGAGCGAGCGGACCACGGCCAATAGATGGGCGTAGCGGCTGGCGAAATCATCGGCGTCTTTGGCGCGCGAATAGCCCCAGGTATGTTTCCAATCTTTGGAGAAGGCGATGCCACCAAATTCGGTCAGCATGATGGGCTGGCCGCCATAGGCGAAGCCATTGAGCATGAGGAGTTTGTTTCCCGGGCGCTCGTTGCTGAGCAGATGTTGCACAGGCCCTTGCTCGGCAGTTACACCGTAGCGCCTGGTCAGGCGGCGCGGGTCGGCTTCGTAATCATGAATGGCGATGATGTCGGTCTCGGCGAGTTCCCAGCCATCGTTGCCGATGACAGGCCGTGTGGGATCGAGCGTTTTGGTCAGGTGATACATTCCCTGAATTGCATTGCGTTGAGCAGGATCGTGCGGCAGATCGGGCACGCCCCAGCTTTCATTAAACGGCACCCAGGCAATGATGCACGGATGCGACGAATCGCGCTGGATCGCTTCCATCCATTGTTTGCTCATGCGCTGGATGGATTGAGGTGCGAAGCGATAAGGGCTGGGCATTTCTTCCCAGACCAACAGGCCGAGCCGATCCGCCCAATATAAAAAGCGCGGGTCTTCGATCTTCTGATGCTTGCGAACGCCAATAAATCCCATCTCGCGCACCAGTTCCACATCGCGCTTCAGGGCAGCGTCGTCGGGAGCGGTCAGTCCGCTCTGGGGCCAATAGCCCTGATCGAGCAGGAACATCAGTGTGTAGGGTTTGCCGTTGAGAATCAGACGGTTGCCCACGGTGGCAACTTGCCGCATGGCGCAATAGCTGATTACGCGATCGAGCAACTGGCCGTCTTCAGTGCGCAGCTCGATCTCTGCATCGATCAAATTCGGATGGTTCGGATGCCAGAGCAATTCATTGCGGTAATCATCGATGCCAGGATCAACGATGCCGATCTTGCGCAGCACGCAGTCGTGCGAAATCGTGTAGACATCATCGGCGATCAGACGATTTCGGCTGGTGAGTTTCACATGCAGGCGCATGTCGGAGCGGACCGGGCCAGCGAGCTTGGCGTCGAGGCACATTTCAAAACGCTCGACATTAGGCATCCATTGCAGCGAAGCGATACGCGTGGCGGGTACGACTTCCATCCAGACAGTTTGCCAGATGCCAGTCGTGCGGTAATACCAGATGGAGTGCGGATTGAGCTGCCAATCCTGTTTGCCGCGCGGCTTGGTTAAATCGTGAGGGCTGTCCTGTGCGCACACGATGATGGTCTGCTCGCCGGTTTCATCCAACGCATCGGTGATATCCGCAAAGAACGGCGTGTATCCGCCTTCGTGATGAGCAACGAGTTGGCCGTTCACCCAGACGCGCGCTTCATAATCGACCGCGCCGAAATGGAGTAGCACACGCTGGCCAGCGTTTATTTTCGGGGCGTCAATCGTGCGGCGATACCAGACTGCGTTGAAATAGCCTGTCTCGTTAATTTCCGAAGCGGGTGATTCAGGCGCAAACGGCACGACAATTTTTCGCTTATCCCACTTCACTTGATGCGGCGCGGTCCAGGTTGCCTCGGCATCTATTGCAAAATCCCACGGGCCGTTCAGATTTGTCCAGTTATCTCGTTGAAGCATCGGTCGCGGATAGCCGCGAGATTCGGATTCGGTATTTTTTCCTCGTTTGGCCATGATGGGCGACAATTTACTGTCGGCAGTATAAATTTGGAATGAAGTAAAAAAAATCTGCTCACGAACGGCCGGGCCTGCCATTGAAGGATTTTTACCCGATGCTATTTTTCATGCACATTCCGAAGACCGGCGGCACGAGCTTGCGGGAAATTGTGCGGAGCCATCATGCCGACGATGAATTTGTTGAAGTCTACGAGAACCAGTTTAACCTCGTATCTCCCAACCACCAATTTATCGATTCGATAAAAGCACGCGGCCAGCGCTTGCGCGCCGTCTTCGGGCATTTCAGTTTTGGAGCGCATCAGCTTTTAGATGTGCCCAATCCACGCTATCTGACCCTGCTGCGCGATCCGGTGCAGCGTGCGATCTCGTTTTTCGGCCACGTCTCGCGCGAGCCGCGCTCGCGCTATTACCAATACATACAAAATGGAATGACGCTCAAGGAACTGGTTCTTTCGCATTGGGCGCCGGAGTTGAACAACCATGCCATTCGCATGTTGATGGGCGAGCAGCAATGGCGAACGGCACGCTGGCCGCCCAATCCTCATGACGCTCCGAAGGCGATTGATCAGCTTCTGGACCGGTGCCATCTGGAACGGGGAATAGAAATTATCGAAAGGTATTTTGTTTTTGTCGGCACGACCGAGCGTTATGCCGATTCGCTGGCCCTGCTGGCTGAAGTAACGCGCTGGCCGCTGCAAAACCTGGACAACATTCCTCGCCGCAATGTCCGCCCGGATGCGCCTCAGGCGGTGGACGAGCAGACTCTGCAAGTTCTCCGCCAATACAATGCCTTGGGCATCGAGCTGCATGAGCGCTTTTACCAACAACCGCTGGTGAGCGTCTATTAATTGTGCGTTTGTTGTTGGTTTTTATGCGCGTCAAATAAATTCTCGCGCCGTCCATCTGGATAGCGCGGTGCTGCGCACCGCCGCTAACCATTGGCATTGAAAATTATTTAGCGGAGGTGCGCAGCACCGCGTTGGAATTGATGCGCCAGTATCTAAAAATTCCGTATGATAAGTTTCGAGCAAGCGAAAACGTGGAAGCGCAAGTCACCTCTCTTGGCCCTGCAACAACTTCCACGCCTGTTCCAGCAATTCCAGAACGCCGGTACCGCTAACGCCGGAGATCTTGAAGATTTTTTTGCCGCGCCCTTTGCCAGGCAATCCGGCTTTGAATGCCTTGAAGGCAACATCTGCTTCCTCGTCGGAAACTTGATCGATTTTATTGGCGGCGATGATTTCCTTCTTCTTTGCTAGCGATTTGCTGAAAGCTTCGAGCTCTCCACGAATGATCCGGTAATTCTCGACCGGATCAGACCCATCGATCGGGAACAGATCGACCAGGTGAATGATGACCTTGGTGCGATCGATATGCCGTAGGAAGGCGTGGCCGAGTCCCGCACCATGCTGGGCCCCTTTGATTAATCCGGGAATATCCGCAACCACAAGCCGTCGCTCATCGCTCAGCTCGGCAATGCCAAGTTCGGGGGCCAGAGTCGTAAATGGATACGCCGCCACTTTAGGCCGCGCCTTGCTGATCGCCCGTAGTAAGGTGCTCTTGCCCGCATTGGGCAATCCCACCAGCCCCACCTCAGCGATCAATTTCAATTCCAGTTTTAAATTGCGCTCCTGCCCGTCCGTGCCTGGCTCGGCATAGCGCGGCGCCTGATTCGTCGCGGATTTGAAATGCCAATTTCCTCTTCCCCCTTTTCCGCCCCGCGCCAAGGTTAAAGGTTTTCCAATCTCCGTAAAATCCGCCAGCACGATATTATGATCCGCATCGCGCACAATTGTTCCTGCCGGGACTTTGACGATTAAATCTTCGCCATCCTTACCAGCCATCCTTTTTCCAAGTCCATCTTCGCCGCGCTGGGCTTTCCAGTTATGTCGGCCGCTGAAATCGATCAGAGTATTGATGCTGGAATCGGCCACGAAGATAACCGAACCGCCATCTCCGCCGTCGCCCCCTTCCGGGCCGCCCTTGGGGATATATTTTTCGCGACGAAACGAGACGCACCCCTGGCCGCCATCGCCGGCTTTGATATGAATTTGGGCTTCGTCGATGAACATAAGAAAACAAACCCCGGCCC
Source organism: Tepidisphaeraceae bacterium (assembly GCA_036490535.1). Lineage (GTDB taxonomy): Bacteria > Planctomycetota > Phycisphaerae > Tepidisphaerales > Tepidisphaeraceae > DASXDR01. The sequence goes on from DASXDR010000092.1 coordinate 4,632, forward strand.
AAGGGCCGGGGCTAAACAAATTCTAACTTGTACGGCTCGAATCAAGCCGTGCGAATGTGAACCTTACGGCCCTGGAATTCGACCTTGCCATCTTTCAGGGCGAAGAGCGTGTCATCCGAGCCCATGCCGACGTTGAACCCGGCGTTGAACTTGCTGCCGCGCTGGCGGATGATGATCGAGCCTGCGGTGACGGTTTGACCACCGTAGGCCTTAATGCCGAGATACTGCGGATTGGAGTCGCGGCCGTTCTTGGAGCTGCCGCCGCCCTTCTTATGTGCCATAACAAAAACCTCTTAAAAATTGGGTGGGTAAGGATAGGTTAAGCGGCCCGCCTTTTCAAGTCTATTACCAAGGCCCCCTGAAGAGTCGCCCGAATGGGGCTGATTGGCGGTTGTGTGGGCCACCTGTCACATCGATGACCCTTAGATGAAAGCCGGGAAGGAGATAGCCAAATTTAACCCATAATTGCCGGAAAACAGGAATTTCCGAATGCCGCGGGAAAAGCGAGAGTTGACAGGTTTTCCCCCTTCGCTTCAAATGTGGTCCGATTTGTAATAGTTAACCGTTCATAAACCAATCGGTACGCATCTTGCGACGGATGGCCTGACTTAGGCGGAACGAAGAAGGGGTGAGGGTTCGGTTGGATTTAGTTGGACTATTTCATCGCGTCGCCGTCTTGAAATACGGAAAACAGAGAAATTTGGAAATGAAAATATGTGGGAACACCTGATCGCCTACACCGCAGTTTTTGTATACACGACCACCCTTATTGCGGTGGCGGTGTATGGGTTTCACCGCTACGTACTGCTTTATCTGTATCTGAAGCATAAGCAGGATGTTTATCAGCCGATGGGGAATTTTTACGAATTGCCCAAGATCACTGTGCAGCTGCCGATGTTCAATGAGGAATTGGTGGCGGAGCGGATTATCCGGGCCACGTGCCAGTTAGAATATCCGCTGGATAAGTTGGAGATTCAGGTTCTGGATGATTCGACGGATTACTCCGCCGACATTGCTCGCAAAGCATGCGAGGAGTGGGCTGCCAAGGGGTTTCCGATCAAATATATCCATCGCGATAATCGGGAGGGGTATAAGGCTGGTGCGTTGGCGGAGGGATTGAAGCAGGCGACGGGGAAATTCATTGCAATTTTCGATGCGGATTTTGTTCCGCCGAAAGATATTTTGCGCAACGTGGTGCACTATTTCACGGATAAAGCCATTGGGATGGTGCAGGTTCGCTGGGACCATTTGAATCGCGATGCTTCGCTGCTGACCAAGTCGCAGGCGATTTTCCTGGATGGGCATTTTGTGATCGAACATACTGCCCGCAACCGCTCGGGGCGGTTTATGCATTTCAATGGGACGGCTGGTGTTTGGCGGCGTTCCACGATTGAAGATGCGGGCGGGTGGCAGCACGACACGCTGACCGAAGATCTGGATTTGTCTTATCGCGCGCAGATCAAGGGGTGGAAATTTGTTTATCTACCGCAGTTCTGCGCCCCGGCTGAGCTTCCGCCGGAGATGATCGCATTTAAGCAGCAGGCTCACCGCTGGACGAAGGGGTCGATGCAGACGGCTTTGAAACTATTGCCGCGCATTCTGCGTTCCAAGAATCTTTCCTGGCGAATCAAAACCGAGGCGTTTTTTCATTTAACGAACACGCTGGTTTATCCGCTGATGGTGCTGCTCACCGTGCTCATGTGGCCCACGTTTTTTAACGTGATGAGCCCGTTTAAGGTGCACTCGTGGAGCCAATATATTTTCTCCGGCAGCTTATTTGTGCTGGCCACTTGCTCGGCTTCGACGTTTTTTGTTTTCGGACAGCGCGAGCTTTTTGGCAAATTTGCGGGGTGGAAGACGGTGATCTATTTGCCGTTCCTCATGGGGCTGGGCGTAGGCGTTTGTTTGAATAACGCCAAGGCTGTCAGTGAAGCGTTCATCAGCCGCGGCAAGAGGACTGGCGGGGAATTTGTCCGCACGCCCAAGTATGGCGTTTCGGGCCAGCAGAAAAACTATCAGTGGCAGCGCCAGAATGTTTTCACGCTGAAAAAACTCACGCTGCCGATTCTGGAAATTGCCTT
>DASXDR010000198.1:0-25669 GCA_036490535.1 Tepidisphaeraceae bacterium
AGCTTGGTCCAAAGCCCGAAGCGTTTCCACCGCCTGCTCAGCGATCAAACGCTCACGATCCGATAATTGCGAGAAATCCATAGAACCTCCAGGTTGAATCTCTCGATTTTACAAAATCTACCCGGCTGGCGCGCTACACCCGTCAGTTCCCAAACCCCACCCATGCCACTGGCCTTTTCTTCCCTCTTGTTATACTATTTTCCCACCATGCCCCTGGCGGTCGACCGAAATACGGATGTCAATATGTAGGCGCGGGACAAGCGTTCGCCCCCGCGCCCTGCAAGCCAATGTCCGGTTTCGTTTTCGAACTGTTTTCTGTTTATATAATTTGGATTAACTCATCATGGAAGCGATTGAAACGCGCTATCGTTCTCACACCTGTGGCCAGCTTCGCAAAGGCGACGTGGGCCGGGAAATCAAACTCGCCGGCTGGGTGCATTCCTACCGCGATCACGGCAACCTAGTCTTCATCGACCTGCGCGACCGTGACGGCATCACGCAACTGGTCTTCGATCCCGATCTGTGTGGCCTGAAAATTCACGAAGAATCGCGCAAGCTGCGCACCGAGTGGGTCGTTTCCATCGTCGGGAAGGTCACCGCCCGCGGCCCGGGATTGGAAAATTCCAAATTAGCCACCGGCGATATCGAAATCCGCGTGACTGGCATGGATGTTCTCTCCGCTTCGCCCACGCCGCCTTTTTCGCCCCACGATTTCGAGAACGTTAACGAAGAACGCCGCCTGCAATACCGCTACCTCGACCTGCGCCGCCCCGAAATGCAGCAAACCCTGCGTACGCGCTATCGTGTTACTAAAATCATGCGCGATTATCTTGGCGATCAGGGTTTCTGGGAAATCGAAACCCCATTCCTCACAAAATCCACCCCCGAAGGCTCGCGCGATTTCATCGTTCCTTCGCGTCTCGTTCCCTCGAGCTTTTATGCCCTCCCGCAATCGCCGCAGCTATTCAAGCAAATTCTCATGGTCGCCGGCTGCGATAAATACATGCAGATCGTCCGCTGCTTCCGCGATGAAGACCCGCGTGCCGACCGCCAGGCCGAGTTCACGCAGCTCGATTTAGAAATGGCCTTCATCGATCGCGAAAACATCATGGGCGTGATCGAGGGCCTGCTGCGCGCGATCTGGAAAGAAATCCTCAACATCGAAATCCCGCCCATTGCTCACATGGACCACGAACAGGCCGTCAACGAATATGGCTCCGACCGCCCCGATGTCCGCTTCGGCATGAAACTTCACGACATCACCGATATCGCCCATACCACTGATTTCGGCGTGTTTAAAAATGCCCCCATGGTCAAAGCCATCTGCGTCCCCGGCGGCGGAAAACTGACGCGCAAAGAAACTGATGCTCTCGCCGATTGGGCCAAAGGCTTCGGCGCTAAAGGCCTCGCCGTGACTAAAGTTGTCGGCTCCAATCTCGACACCGGCGTTGCCAAATTCCTCCAATCCGTCGCCCCGCAAATCATCGAACGCCTCGGCGCCAAAGACGGCGATCTTCTCTGTTTCGCTGCAGACAAGCCCAAAATCGTTCATAAAGTCCTCGGCGAGCTTCGCCTGAAGATGGCCCGCGATCTGCAAATGCCCCCCAGCACCCAATACGCCTGGCTCTGGATCGTCAATTTCCCGCTGCTGGAATACGACGAGGAAGACAAGAAATGGGTTGCCACGCATCACCCCTTTACCAGCCCGCTCGACGAAGACATCGCCAAGCTCGATAGCCGCGATCCCGCCGTGCTCTCGTCGCTCAAATCCAAAGCCTATGACATTGTCCTCAACGGCTCCGAACTCGGCGGCGGCTCCATCCGAATCCACCGCATGGATGTCCAACAGAAAATCTTCGCCCTCCTCGGCATTGATGAAGCTTCTCAGAAACAAAAGTTCGGCTTCCTCCTCGACGCCCTCCAATACGGCGCTCCCCCGCACGGCGGCATCGCGCTCGGCCTCGATCGCGTCATCATGATTCTCCGCAACACCCACAACATCCGCGACGTCATCGCCTTCCCCAAAACCCAGAGCGGCGCCGACCTGATGTGCGGCGCTCCGTCGCAAATCGAAGAAAAACAATTGCGCGAAGCCAACATCAAAATCGCCACCCCGCAAACCACCAATGCGCCGCCCGTGCCGATAAAATAAAGCCGCGGATGTCATCCGCGGTCTTTCCTTCACCGCCGATATCATCGGCGGCTTTATTAAATGTGAGGTGCCATATGCAACTCTCCCAAATGCAATGCCGTGAACTCCCCAAAGGCTCTCCCGCCGCCACCAGCCAGCAGGTCGCCGATTATCTCAAGCAACTCAACGACTGGGCCCTCACCAACGGCGTTATCGAAAAAACATTCTCATTTAAGGATTATTACCAAACCATCGCCTTCGTGAACGCTGTCGCCTGGATCGCCAACTCGCAAAACCATCACCCCGACCTGGTCGTCGGCTACAACAAGTGCACTGTGAAATACTCCACACATTCTGTCGGCGGCCTATCCGAAAACGATTTCATCTGCGCCGCCCGCATCGATGCGTTGTTCAGGTAACATCCCCATTCCTAAAATTGCTCATGGCCTGACCATGGGGTACCTGCTCAACTTAATTCACCAACCGTCTTTAAATAAAATCCTCCGCCGCTGATTTAACAATTCATCTGTGGTAACGTATCACCCCTCATGAAGCGGCGAAGTTTCACTCTCCTGACTCTCCTCATCACTGTGCCGGGCTGCACTTGGTTTCATCGTTCACAGCCCAAGCCCATGCCCGCCGAAGCGTTTTTCGCGACCGGCAATTCGATGGACCCCGCCACCGGCGGCCGCAAACCCGTCACCACCGCTCCTACCGATACCTTGATCCTCCGCCCGCCTCCGCAACGGCACATCCCATCTTCTGCAACGGTTGCCCAGGCCAATCATCTTCATTCCACTACCGCCCCCGTCTCTTCTGGCGAATACATGACCCTCGGCGGCGTCATCGCCGAGGTCAAAGGTGTCCCCATCTACGCCAATCGCGTGCTCCGCGAAATCGCTCCCGCCCTCGCCGCCAACGCCCGCATCATGACCGCCAGCGAATATCGCAACGCCGCGATGAAATTGATCTTCGATCAAACTCAGGTGCTGATCGACAACGAACTCGCCTTCGCGGCCGCCCAGCAAAGTCTGGAAGATCGCGACAAACAGCTCGCCGACGCCCTTACCACCATGTGGCGTCAGCGCCAGATCACCGAAGCCGGCGGCTCGCTCGAACTCGCCCGCCAGCACGCCGCCGAGATCGCCCAGGCCAATCATCTTCCCGACGATCTCACGTTCGAGCAGCTCGTGCAGGAAAAATACCGTCAATACATGTTCGAGCTCTGGGCCCAGCGCAAGATCAAGCCGCGCTCCATAGTCACTCAGGCCGAGATGCGCACCTTTTACAAGCAACACATCAACGATCTATTCACCCAGCACGCCCAGGCGCGATTCCGCCTGATCCGCATCAACCCCGACGCCAGCGGCGGCCGTGAGCAGGCGCTCGCCAAAATCCGCCAGCTCCGCCAACGCGCCATGGATGGCGAAGATTTCGAAGCCCTCGCTCGCAAATACAACGACGACCGTTCCCTCATGGACCGTGGTGGCGACGTCGGCTGGATTCAGCAAAACGCCTTCGTCCACGAAAAAGTAGAAAAAGCTGTCTGGGATACTCCGCCCGGGCACATCACCCCCATTGTCGAAGACGACGGCAGTTTCTATATCGCCGAAGTCACCGCGACCAAAGATGGCCATGTCCAGAAATTTGAAACCCAGGAAGTCCAGGATTACATCACGCAGACCATCGAAGCCCAACGGCACAAGCAGATCATGAACGGCGTCTACGACCTGCTCCGCAAGGAAACTCCGCCCTACACCGATGAAAACATGATGAACACGGCTTTAGAAATGGCGATGCAAGCCTACCCCCGCTACGCCGCCGCAACCCGATGAGCGCCGAGATTCAAATCACCGTCAACGGCGAGTCGCGAAATATTCCCGCCAACACCAGCATCACCGCTCTGCTCTCCACCATGAATTTAAAACCCGAAAAAGTCGCCATCGAACTCAATCGCCGCCTCGTCCGCACCGCCCAATATGAAACCGAATTGAAGCAGGGCGATAAAATTGAGATAGTGACATTCGTCGGCGGCGGCTAAAAGAAGTTTGCCACCGATTAATACTGATGAACACCGATTAGAAAAAAAATTGCATCTATCGGTGTTCATCGGTGCCCCATCGGTGGCTAAAAATAATTATGGAAACTTTTCACATTAAAAACTTCGCCATCCGGAACCGTCTCTTCGTCGGCACCGGCAAATACGCCAACTACGAAATTATGCAGCAAGCTCTCGACGCTTCCGCCTGCCAGGTCGTCACCGTCGCCGTCCGCCGCGAACGCTTGATTGATGCCGCCGGCCGCTCGCTGCTCGATTACCTGGATTTGAATCGCTACACGATTCTCCCTAACACCGCCGGTTGCTTCACTGCCGAAGACGCTGTCCGCATTTCTCTGCTCGGCCGCGACCTGCTCGAAAAACAAAAAAATCCCGGCGCGGGCTGGGTTAAGCTCGAAGTCCTCGGCGATAAAAAAACCCTCCTCCCCGACCCCGTCGGCACCATCGAAGCCACGCGCGAGCTCGTTAAAGAAGGCTTCACCGTCCTCGCCTATACCAGCGATGATCCGCGCGCCGCGGTTCGCATCAAAGAAGCCGGTGCCGCCGCCGTCATGCCCGCCGGTTCCCCCATCGGCTCCGGCCAGGGCGTTCTCAATCCGCTCAATATCTCGCTTTGCATGGAACTTTTAAAAGAAAACGACGCGAATTTTCCCGTAATCGTCGACGCCGGCGTCGGCACAGCCTCCGATGTCTCCATCGCCATGGAGCTCGGCGCCGATGGCGTCCTGCTCAACACCGGTATCGCCCACGCCAAAGATCCCGTGAAAATGGCCCATGCCATGCGTCACGCGCTCGAAGCCGGAAGATTATCCTACAAAGCCGGCCGCATCCCGCGCAAACGCTACGCCACCGCCAGCAGCCCCTTCACCGGCGTAATCACCTACATCCCTGGCGAGTAATCGCCGAAAAAAATAAAATCTAAAAAATCACAGAGAGCACACCGGCCAACATAGTTTGCCGAACCGATCGCCACAAAAAAATCATTTGAGAAAAAATATCTCAAAAGAAATTTCTTCGCATCATCGCCTCAAATATCAAGCGCATCTCTCTGTTCTCTCTGCCTCGGCGAGTCGATTTTTTCTTCGCGCTTTGGCGCCTTCGCGTTCTCTTCTCTCGCTCATCAGAAAATTTCCCGCAAGAAAAATTTGCGCTTCAGTCGATAAAAAATATTGACGCGCATTTTCAAGAGGCGTAAATTGCACAAAATAGAAAGGAGGTAATACCTATGGCAAAGAAAGCCGCTAAGAAGAAGACGACCAAGAAGAAGACAACCACGAAGAAGAAGAAGTAACTTCTCTTCGCGTTGTCGCTGGGATCGCGGTGGCTCCGCAAAGGATCTCCTGGCAAGTGTTCGAGTTCGTTTTAAACAACTTTTTCGTTTTGGGCCTTGGCTCCCGATTTCCATCAGGCCACAAGACACCAAAAGAAACCTTCCCAGCCACGGCGGAAGGTTTCTTTTTTTACACCCATGTTTGGCCGCCGCGGCCTCGCGGCGGATTGGGAATACCGCTGCGAGGCCGCAGCGGCTAAACAATTATCAGCGCGTGAATCTATTAGAATCGAATCAATCGGCGGAGCGTTTCTACAAATTCCGCATCAACTCTTCATACAACGCACTCATCGCCTGCGGGATAATCCGCACATCCCCCACCACGCTCATGAAGTTCACATCCCCACCCCAGCGCGGCACGATATGCTGATGCAAATGCCCCGGCACCCCCGCCCCCGCGCATCGCCCCAGATTCACTCCCAGATTAAACCCCTGCGGCGACTGCACCCGCTTCAGCAATTCGATCGCCCGCACCGTCTGCTTCTGCAAATCCAGCAACTCCTCATCGCCCAACTCCCCCAACTCCGCTTTATGGGCCTTCGGACTTACCAGCAAATGCCCATTCGTATAAGGAAACTGATTGATCACCACCACGCACCATTCAGTGCTCCACAACACCAGCCGTTGCCGCTTCTCTTCATCGTTTTTCGCCGCCGCCGCATCGCATAGAAAACATCCCGATCCCGCCGGTTTCTCCAGCGACCGGATATACGGCATTCGCCACGGTGCATGTAGTGAATCACTGGCCATCAATTACTCCGGCATCTGTTTCAACATCGCCCGCAGCAAACTCCAGAACAGGGATGCAAATACCGTCCCGCACATGTCCGCGTACCAGTCGTGTATATCGCAATCGCGGCCGGTCCAGGGTTGGGTGCGTTCGTCCAGTCCGGCATACATCGCCAGCACGCAGACCACAATCAATGCAGTCTTCCACCTCGGTACACCCTTGAGCCAGATCGAAAAATAAAACATTGAAGCCAGCGTGCCGAAGCCCAGGAAGTGCTTCATCTTGTCCCAGGGCACAATGTTCGTAAACCCGGGCGGTCGCGGCACGTGCGTCATGTAAATGCACGAAAGAAAAAATGCGAGCGTGCCGATCCAGATTGGCCAGCGAAACCATGGACGTTTTTGCTCAAGCACGCGCAACGCCTTCCAGGTTTGTCGAGGCAGTACCCGCTGCGGGCCGCTTCAAGGTGAGATTAGCGGGAATATCCACCGTCACTTGCACCGCAGCGCGATCCATGTCGATCACTTCAGCAGCCAGTGCGCGATAATCCGATGCCCCGTTGCTGTCCGGGCCATAGGTTAGGATGGTTTGGCCAAAACTCGGGCTTTCAGCGAGCTTGATGTTTCGACGAATGCGTGTTTTGAAAATTTTGGTTTGCGACCAGGGGAGCTGCTTGTCTTTGGCATCGGTGATGAATCGCTCCAGCTCAGCGACCACTTCATTGCTCAACTTGGTGTTCGAATCGAACATGGTCAGCACGATGCCGCTTACCTTGAGATTCGGATTCAAGCGTCGCTGCACAAGCTGCACAGTCTCCAGGAGCTTGGCAACCCCTTGCAGGGCCAAGAAATGGGCCTGCATGGGGATGATCACTTCACTAGCAGCGGCCAGTGCGTTGATGGTGAGCAACCCCAGGCTGGGCGGGCAATCCAGCAACACAAAATCATAATCAGCTTGCGCTTCGGCCAATCTTTTTTTCAAAATCGATTCGCGCCCCAAAACGCTCACCATCTCCACTTCGGCAGCGGCCAGGTCGATCGAGCTGGGAATGACCGAAATACGCTCGCCAGCGGGTTGGATCACATCGGCGATGGGTTTCTGCTCGACGAGCATGTCATAAACGCTAGGGCTTTGGCCACCACTGCCGGGTTCAATGCCGTAATTGATGGTTAGGTGAGCCTGAGGATCGAGATCGATCAGGCAGATCTTTTTGCCTGCTTCAGCCAGGGCAGCACCAAGATTAACCGTGGTGGTTGTTTTGCCGACGCCGCCTTTTTGATTCATGAGCGCGATAATGCGCATGCCACCTCCATGCAAGAATTCTGAGTTATTTTCGGGGATCGTATCGGGGATTACAAGTTTTCATTTGATCAATGCCGGCGATAGCCATGTCACGAATCCCTGAACACGATAAGGATTATCGGTGTCGGCCTCGAGTGTAACACGCCGGGCATCGCCCAGGGGAACATCAATAATGGAATTTGCACCGGCATGAAGGTGCGTTTTTTCCGAGACAGTTCGATCGTCTAATTTAACGCGTAAGACAATGTCAGCGAGCGGGAGATTGCTGGGAACGGCGTACTGCACATGCACCGTGCGGTAGTCTGGGGGAACAGCCCATTGTAATTGAGAATACGCGTGAACCGAGATCGCGTTTGGCAGCGGAGTATTGTCGGCGGTTGACCCATATCGTGCGGATGATGCATCGCCGAGCAGGGGGGTTTGAATTTGTTCGATTGGCTTAACGGAAGCGAGGAAAAGGACCGGGCCATTGAGCTGCTCAATATTGGTGATGTGCGAGAGGGGAAGAGTTTGCGCAGAGCCATTGGTGATAAAGTGAGCGGCATCTTCTGCGATGGCGAGTTGTGCTGCTTGCAGCGTGCTGCCGTCGTCTAGAGCGATTTGGAAAGATTGGGTCGGTTGCGTTGCTGGGGGTGGGTTTCCAATGGAGGCAAATTCGACGGTGGCGACATTGCTCCAGGGAACAGACAGGGAAGTGGTGCTGGTTTGTATGGTGATGTTTTGGGCGCTCATAGCGGAGATCGCGCCGTGTGCGATGTCGCCGTTGGTTAGATGGATGATATCTTCCGTCGGAGGTAATCCCGCCGCTTCGCTGCGGCGTGGCGCGTCGGGATCAGGGCGGTGGATTTGAAGTACGCTTGCGACGGGAATGGTGAGGTTGCCGAGGAGTGGGTTTTGCCAGGAGAGCTGGTCACCGGTCATGCGCTGGGCGGTGCCGGCATAACGCTGGCCGTTGTTGAGAATGATTATGAATCCTGAGGAGGCGTTCTCCGAGGAATTTTCGTGCTGCAGCTGCACGAATTGATTGAGCGGCAGATGTTGGGGATGGCCGCTGGTATCGATGTAATCCAGGCTATCGGCATTCAAGGCTTTGAGGTTGATGGTTTGGCTGTGAAGATCAGCACTGGTGAGTTGCCAGGGGGCAGCGGCGTATGTTGCTGAAGCAAAAGCGAGAATGATCGCCGCGATTTTCATTTTTGATACCAGCAGACGAAGGCGTAATGCTTGTAGGGGGTAAGTTTCGTGACGTGGCTGAGGCGGGCAGCGAAATCGGGATGATTATGCCAATCTTTCCATTCATCGTCGTCGAGGACCAGCCAGGCGGGGGAAGGAAGATTGGAGCCGACGGATGGCATTTGGACGATTGGGTGCAGGTGGGCGTAATAAAAAAGTTCTGGCTGCGACCACAGGACATTCCAGGTGATAATCGGGGCGCGGTTATCCAGGGCATGGGCGAGGGCGGCAGACTGCGATTTGGCGGAGCGGACTTTTTCTTCGGCGGATTTGTATAAGCCAAAAGTGAGGGCGGCTGCGCAGATCGAAAGCGTGACAACGATAGCGGCCCATTTAATTCGTTCGCTTTTTAGGGCCAGGATAGTCAGGGCGAGCAGCAGGGCGATCACTGCGGGAACGGTCCAGAGTTTGGGATGGAAGCCGAGCTTTCGACCCAGGATGATGAGAACGATTGATACAGCGCAATATGCCACGGAGATGATCGCCAGCACCGTGAGCATCGAAGATTTGGAAAAGCGGGGCCAGTAATGTTTGCGCCCTCCATAAACGGCGGCTCCGGCAATCGGGCATAAAATCGGCACATCGAGAAAGGCGTAGCGCGGATTGGTCATGCCGGAAATCATCTGGATCACCAGCGCAACTATAAATGTTGGAAGCAGGGCGCGAATGATCCATCGGTGGTGGTTATCGAAAGCACCTGTAAATCGACGCAGCAGGGGGAGGATGATCAATAGTGTAATGGGCATGCCACAGGCGAGGATGAGCAGTGGCAATTCCATGACGGGCGGGATCTGGGCGAAGCTGGTGATGATCAAACGCTTGCGGGCCTCGTCGGCGCCGCTCATTGAATGCGTTTTGTCCATGGAACCGGTCGCCGCCAAATACCAGATCAGCACAGTGAGAATTCCCAACCCGATGGCCAGGTAAAACAGAGGACGCTTGAACAAGCGGGCATTGCGATTGGCCAAGGCTGGGCCGATGGCCGCGGCGAGAATCAGGGGTAGACCTGCGGGGCCTTTGGACATAGCACTCACGGCAGTTCCCAGGAGCGCTACGACGAACATCCATGCGGAGATTTTTTGTTGGCAGGCGCCCATGGCAATCACAGCCAGCGCGGACAGGATGCAACCCATGTGATTGATGGCATCGACATCGGCGCTGCGATTCTGCGACCAGAGAGCGATGGTGCCGATGAACGCCAGACCTGCGACGAAGCCAGCGAGGGTGTCGAACCAGAAAGCAGTGATCGCACAGATTCCCGCTGCAAGCAGTGCTGAGGATAATGCGCTGGGAAGACGCCAGACTAATTCGCTCGGACCCATGGCTTTTTCGCTGCCGGCGATCAGCCAATAAGTCAGCGGGGGCTTCATGGGGTAGGGATACCCGTAAAGGCGCGGCAGGAGATAATTGCGATTTTGCAGCATCTGCTCGGCGGTGATGGCGCGATGTCCTTCGGTGCCAGCCAGCGGGCCTACACCGAGGTGAAATATGAAACAGAAACACGCCAGCACGAATATGGCAAGGGAAATCGCCAGCGTGGAGATTTGCTGGCGTGGCATCACAGCCGGGATGGATTCGCAGGCGGCGGTCATGGGATCTTGGCTACCAGTCTAATGTGCCGCGCCAGGCGGTGGTTAATTCGGAAACGGGCATGTCTTCAACAATTTTTTTATTGTTCATGATCAACAGGCTCGGACGGTGTTGCACAAAGCCGAGATGTTTTGCGGTGGCGAAAGGAGAAAAAGCCTGTTCGATTTTCGCACCCAATTCCACGGCAGCGGTGCTCAGTTCGATGATATATCGTCCCGGCCTTTCTGCGAATGGATCATCCCTGGCAATGTGCTCTGCCTCCACGCTCACACCCAATCCCGATGCAATGCACATCTCAGCAGCAGTCACGAGCCAGCCGCCATCGCTGACATCGTGCGCGGTCGCGCATCGGCCAGCCGCAATCAATTTTGCCATTGAGCGATGAGTGCTGGCCAGAGATTTCAAATCAGCGGGATCATTTGCAGAAACTAGATAAATCGGCGCACCAGACTGCTTAAAATCCATCGTCACGCAGCGCGCAACATCCGGCACGATCCCCATCGCGCTGATCAGCAGCGTATTGGGAATGCGAATGACTTTTCCGGTTTCTTTGTCGGTGAATTGATTGTGCAGCGAATCTTTGCCGCTGATGAAAGGGATGCCAAATGCCAGGGCGGCATCGCGGCACGCTTCGCAGGCGCGTACGAGCGTGCCCATGGTGATTTCATCATCCACGCTGGGCCAGCAGAAATTATCGAGGATCGCGATTTTGTCGAAATCAGCGCCCACGGCGACGACGTTGCGGATGGCTTCGTCGATGGCGGCTATGGCCATGGCGTAGGGATCGGAGATGTGCGGTGTTAGACCGCAAGCGATCGCGATGCCGGATTGGCTGGATAGCTTTGGTCGGATGACGGCAGCGTCGGAGGGGCCGATCTGCAGGGGGCCGATGAGGGGTTTGATGACCGAGCCACCTTGAACTTCGTGATCGTATTGGCGGATGATCCAGTGCTTGGAGGCGATGTTGGGGTGGGCAAGCGCTCTAAGGAGATGCGTACTCACCGCCCATCCTTCTATTTCCCTCCCCTTGTACTCAGGGGGAGGGGTAGGGAGGGGGTCGGAATTGAACGCTGAACGCTGAACGCTGAACGCTGAAGAAGAAGAAAGGGGCAAGGGACCGTTCGACAGGCTCACGACAGGACCAGGCGGCAAGGCGGCAAGGGAAGAACCCCCGCCCCTGCCCTCCCCCTGAGTACAAGGGGAGGGAATAGTTGTAACCTCATTATTATTTTGTATGACGACTGCCTTGCGGGTTGCCTTTGGCAGGCCATGATGCAGAAAATTCATCGACAATCGGCCGACGATTTTCTCGCCATAATGGAGAACCAATTCCGCATTTTCGGTGCCGAAGGTTCCGATTACGGTTGCTTCAACATTTTCATCCTTGGCAAGTTGCAGGAGTTGCTCGATGTTTTCTTGCGGCACCGCGAGCACCATGCGTTCCTGAGCTTCAGAGATCCAAATCTCATCGTAGCGCAAGCCGGCGTATTTAAGGGGCACGCGATCCAGATGCACCTGGGCGCCAGTTTCTTCTCCCATCTCGCCGATGGCGCTCGAGAGCCCGCCGGCGCCGCAATCGGTGACGGCATGGAATAAATTCTGGTCGCGCGCTTGCAGAATCACGTCGGCCATTTTCTTTTCGGTAATGGCGTTGCCGATCTGCACGGCGTGAGAAAATTCATCGGCGTGGGTATCAGTTAATTCAGCGGAAGAAAAAGTAGCACCATGAATTCCATCCCGCCCCGTGCGGCCGCCCATGACGACAATCGCGTCGCCTGGATGGGTGCGTTTTTCGATTTTGTCGCGCGGGATCAGGCCGACGCAGCCGCAGAATACCAGTGGATTGGCCAGATAATTTTCGTCGAAATAAACTGCTCCATTCACCGTCGGAATCCCCATGCGATTCCCATAATCGCGCACGCCGGCGACGATTTGCTGCAGCACGCGCTTGGGTGGAAGAACGCCTTTAGGCATCGAATCCGCTTGCGGTTTAGCGGGCGCCACGCAAAACACATCCGTATTGGCAATCGGTTTGGCAGACAGGCCGGTGCCGAGGATATCCCGAATAACCCCGCCAATACCAGTCGCACTGCCCCCATACGGTTCAATGGCGCTGGGGTGATTGTGCGTTTCGACTTTGAAGCACACCGCATGCGTCTGATCGAAGCTGATAATGCCGGCATTGTCTTTGAAAACCGAAAGGCAAAACCCGGGCTTTTTCTCCATCAACTGTTGCGTGCTGGCGAAAATGGTGTCACGAATCAGATTGTCATAATGCCGACGCTCCAGCACCTTTCCATTTCCATCACGCATTTCAAGATCGACGGCGCTCTTGAGCGTTTTATGAACGCAATGCTCGCTCCAGGTTTGGGCGATGGTTTCCAGCTCCACATCGGTCGGCTCGCGCTGCTCCTGCTGGAAATAATTCTGAATCGCGTGCATTTCGTCCAGCGATAAAAACAGATGCCCATCGCGGCTGAGCTTTTGCAATTGCTCATCGGACAATTTCGTCAATTCCACATGCTGAAGCTTGAGCTGATACGGTTTGCCCGCTTCGAACTGACGCGGCATGAAGGGTTGAAAGTGCACGCTTTCGATCACGCCATTGGCCAGCACGCGCTCGGCGATTTTTTTCAGGTCACTCCGATCGAGCTTCTGTTCGAACAGATACGCACGACCCGTGCGGACCTGGCGGACCGCTGTGCCCAGATCGCGCAGGGCCATCTCGGTTGATTCAGCGACCGGGTCCATCACGCCGGGCTTGAGATGAATCTCAATACAACTTCCTGTCTGATTGCTCTTGGCGGCATCCCAAACCTCGGCGGATTCGACAATCGGATCGGAGAGCAATTGCTCGGTGGCTTGGCGCATCTGGTCCGCTGTCGCATCAGCATCAATAAGAAAAATCCTGCTCGTGCGGATTGCCCCGACTTCAAATCCTGTTTCGGCAATCTGATGGCGGATCGCTTCCCCCAGCGGATCGGAAACACCCGTGTGGGCAGGCAAACTATCACGAACATCAACGCGATAGATCATGGATTGATTGTAGCGATCCGACCGTGCGCGTCACGTTGCTTGAACGGTTCGACGAGTTGGATTATCGTGGATTGTGCGTCGAATATTTGGCACGAGGTCGGGCACTTCAAGAAAAAGGATGGCTATGAATCAGCGTCAATGGTTCTTTGGAATTTGTGCTGGGATGTTGGCGGCCGCTCCGGCGTTGGCGCAGTCAACGGGAAGTCTTCATCACGAGATGCAGGCCATGGGTGGAGATCTGAAAGTGCTCAGCCAACAGATCAATGATGCGCCGTCTAATGAATCCTCCTTGAAATTAATTACAGATATGGAGCAGCATACAATGGCTGCAAAAGGACTGACGCCGCCCTCGATCGAGCACGCTCCCGAGGCCGATCGACCCAAGCTGCTCGCCAAATTTCGCGGAGAGATGACTCACGTCATCCAAGCTGAACTCGAGATGGAGCAAGCCTTGTTGGATAACGACAACGCCAAGGCCGCCGACATGATCAACAAGCTCAAAGACCTGATGCGCCAAGGCCATCACGATTTTAAACATCGCTAAAACGAACCCAGAATTAGAATTAGAATTAGAATTAGAATCCCTGCGGGCTAGCCGCTTCAGCAGCTAGCAATTTATCGCGCGAATAAAAATTGTTCGTTCAGCGTTCAGAATTCACCGTTCAGCGTTCGCTTCCGTCTTTAGCAATTCCACCGCTTTCTCATACACCATCGCCGATGCTACGCCCGTCATGCAGCGATGATCCAGTGGGCAAATCTTCTTCTGACACGGCCCGCAGAAAACCTTCACTGCGACCTGGCGTTCCTTCGCAAAATAAATCTCCGTCCACTCCGGATGCGTCGGGCCAAACACAGTAATCACCGGCACATCCAGCGCCGCCGCAATATGCCGCGGCCCCGTGTCGTTGGTGATCATCAGATCGCATCGCCGCACGATATCTTTCAAAGCTCCCAATGACATCCCGGTTTGCGATAGGTCGATCCCGGGATGCCGCATTGCCGAACGCACCGCTGCAACAATGGCTCGCTCGCGCGGAGAGGAGCTGATCAGCACTGTTGCTCCCATCTCTTCGATCAGCTGATCGCCGACCTTGGCGAAATTTTCCGGCAGCCAGCATTTCGCCGCTCCATATTGCGCCCCCGGGTTCAGCACCACCAATGGCCCGCGCCCGCTCGCTGCCGGGCGATGGATTTCTTCATTGAGTCCACAGCGGTGCAAAACTTCCCTGGCCTGCTCACGCTCACTTGGCGTAACGAAAAGCTCCATTTTCACGTCGCGATGTTTCGAGCCCAAATAGTGCGCCAGGCCGAGATAGGTGTGCACGATGGGCGTGGGGACAAATTTCCCTCGGCTTTTAGCCGGCAGCAATTTATCACTGAGCAGAAAACTCCGCCCATCGCGTTCATATCCCACGATGCGTTCGATGCCGGCCATTTTGCAGAGCAGGGCAGTCTTGAAAGAATTGGGCAGCAGCACGGCCATATCGAATTTTCCCGCTCGCAATCTTGCTGCCAGATCAAACAATCCCTTTCCCGCTTTAGCCCGTGTCTTCCCAGTGCGATAGGTGATGAGCTGATCGGCATAAGGCATGCCGGTGTAAATTGCTTTGACGTATCGCCGCATCAGGTAGCTGATGTGTGCCTGGGGATAAAGTAATCGCATGGCGCGGAGCATGGGCGTCGCCATCACGGCGTCGCCGACCCAGTTGGGCTGCACAATGAGGATTTTTCGCGGAGTATCCACGCTCTGCCCTGAGAGTATAGAATCCTGTTACACGCCCGACCAGCCCATGAGCCGCAAAGTATTCGTCGCGGGATTATTCCGGAATCGAGATATTCCTATTCGGCTGTTTTTTCCTCAATCGCACATCGTGCCGCGCAATTGCACGGCTCTTGGACCGCATCCATACGTGTAACAATTTTCCTCGCCAACCACTCCAGCCCATTTGCTGTATATAGCGATCAATTATTTTTTGCCGCAGCGATTCTCGTGGCAGTGAATGCCATAGCTGCGCCAAATCTTTCACGATCCAGCGCACTCTTCGCAAACCGCCGGGTAATTGCTGCACGCGCCCCGCATCAATCAGGCGCACGTCGTGCGATTCTCGCGACAGCATGAAATGGCAGAAATATAAATCGCGATGATGCAGATTCGCTTTATGCAGTTTCGCTGCCAGCAGCGCCACTGGCTCGACAAATTCCTCAATCGAATTTTCTTTGGCTAGCCATTTGTCTCCCGCTACATATCCGCGCAAATCATCCAGAATCAGGAACGATCTTCCATCCGGAAGTTTTCCGTATCCAACCATCTCTACGGTCGGAATCGACGCATCTTTTAATAAGCGAATTCCTGCAGCTTCCTGTTCCGCGGGTGTTGTGCCCTCGGCAGGTTGATATCGTTTGATATGCCAGAAGACGTCGTTACCGTCGTTTAATCTTGCCCGAAGTGTGCAGTTCTCCCGCTCTACCAGGGTTCGCCAGGGTTGAATGTCGGGATGCTCGAATACCGTTTCGGCATCCAGCCCTAGCTCACGGAAAACCGCTTGGTGATCGGGCGAGACGTATAATAACGAAGATGCAGTAACCACCGACACCAGCGTAATATACGCTCCGCCAGGCGATTTTTCGCGATCCCATCATTTTGGATGCGTTAAAAAACGAATAAATATTCTAAATCTGGGCATGCAGAGCCATTTTTTCGTTGACATGGCTTTAAAATGTAATAGGCTATTTTCAGCGTTGCGGGAGAGAGTGCGTCACGGAAAAACGGAAACGGAGCCTCGCAATCGCTCAAAACTAAGCAGCATGTTGGGTGGTATTGAGCTGCGCGGTTTGCAAGTGATTTATTGTTGCATTTTGCGTTTTTTAACAAGGGTAAACTATTAGAAGGATGGGCTGCGCTATGCGTCAGAAGAAACTATTTGCTTTGTCCGCTGCTTTAGTGGCGATTCTCCCAGTTATGTATGGGTCTTCCGCGTCTGCGGCTGCGGTACCGATTTCGTCGGTATATGCTGGTGGCGCGGGATCTTACGAGATCGCTGGAACGGTTTCGTCAGTGCTTAATGTCAGTGCCACTGCCAATACTTTCACCGTCACAGACGCCAGCGGCAGCGCCTTGGCGTATGGCATACCTTTGACGACTTATACTGCTAAAGCCGGCGACGTAATTGATCTCACCGCCACCGATTCGCCTTATCAAGGCGCACCAGAATTGGTATCAAGCGGGTTCACTGTTAATTCGCTTACTACTCCTGGAACTCCGGTGGCACCGACCGTGTTGTCGATTCCGGATTTTAACGCTTCAGGTAATGGAACGGTCTCCGTTGTGCCGTACGCCGAATCGTTGGTCGAACTGGACAACGTCTCGTTCCAGACTCCGCCGGCCAGCATCGTCACCAACACTACATATACCATCCAGGATTCGTCGGGAAACACGACAAAGTTCTATGGTTATAAGAGCGATTCCGCGGTCCTTGCTGCGGTTACTGCTGCTAATTTAGCCAATCCTTTGGGGTTCAGCGGCACGTACGATATCGTTGGTTATGCCGACGGTTACTTCGGCGCACCTGAAATTTATCCCTTGTCCATCACTGCGGTTCCTGAGCCGGCCAGCCTTGGCCTGCTCGCCTTCGGCGGCTTCTCGCTGCTGGCCCGCCGGCGCGCTCGCTGAACTCTGAATTGAAGTAAATTAATTTGATCGCAACGGAGCCTCGGATGTATATCCGGGGCTTCTTTTTTCTCCCGGCCCAAGGGCCGGGGCTAAACGGGAGAGGGATGCAATTTGGTAGAGAGGTTTAACGCTGTTGCGGCCCGAAGGCGTTGCCAAGTTGGCTCGTGTTGAACCCGCCGGCCAGGCCATTGGGGTATAGGTTGAAAGACACGCCACTCTCTTTGATAGTGGCGTCGTAGAAAATCTCCAATGCGCAGGTGAAGGAATCGAATTTACGAACAAGATAACCGGTGCTGTTGACGTCCTGGTTCTGGGAAAAATCGAAGCTCTGGCTAAAGGCAACCGTATATTTTTCGCTGAGATCATAGCTGACAGCGACCGTGGTTACGTTGGAATCGAGCGGCGCGATGTATCGCGTGCCGATGAAATAGACCACGCGTGGCAGAGTTTTGATGGCGGCGCCGATGGAAGCGGTGGCTAATACATCCGTGTCGGCATTCCATTCTTCGTCGCCGAGCACAATGAATTGATCGCTGACCCGCCAACTGGATTGAGCATTGATCGAATCACGTGGGATCGAAGCTTCAGGCTCGCTGTAGAAATAAGCGCCACGGAAACCGTTGAGATTATAAGTAGGATTAGCAGGATCGAGCTGGCTCATGGGCGGCTTGTTCATGAAACCGTTGGCTTCGACGTCGAGGGTAAGGAAATCCACGCTATGCCATTCGCCCGGGCCGCCGCGCTTGGTTTGCCAGGTCTGTCGGAGAGCGAGCTGCCCGCCGGTGATGTCGTTGATGGCATCCACATCCTGGTCGTAAATATACAGATTATCGCGGTCGACATTTTCCGCGCTGGTGAAGAGATTTACTTCCGGTTCGACCACATGGCGGATGCGATTGATATCAAAGAGCGTGGAATGAGCCGTGTCATCAACCGCCCAGAATGCGGTCGAAGCACGAACACCAAGAGCAGTCAATGCGCGATTCTGAATCGAGCCGCCGATGGAATTGCTGTAGCCGGTATATCTGCCGACGACATAGGGCACAACTTTGAATTCGCTGGCGTTGATGGGGTAATCCAGTTCCTGCCGGAAATCGCCGCGATAGGTTTCAGATTCGGGAACATCAGCTGGCCCAGCAGAGCCGATGACTCCGAGCGATGGGATACCGGGAGAAAGCCCAGGGCCATAACCTTGCTGCGCCAGCGTTGCGCCGCTCTTGCTGAAATTCAGCGCGGAGAGGGAATTATCGGAGAAAAAAGTGGTTTTATCATCTAAGAAACTATCACCGATTTCGTGATAGGTGAGCTCAGGCAGCCGCTGCACGGAAAATTGGTTTGCCACATCGTCGCTGGTGGTGACAAAATTATTAGGCTGCGCTTCGCCGAGGATAGTCAAAGCACTAGTGTTGGTCTGGTGCTTGGCGTAGAGGCTCAGGTCGTGCGGATTGTCCTTGAAGAAATCGTCGGGATCCCATTCCTCGAGATAATTGGGATCGGATGCATAGCCGGCGCGGAGCTGAACCTGCCAATCATCGGGCAGGAAATATTGATGCGTCCATAGGAAATGGCCACGCACGGCCTTGTCGAACATATCCGCGGAATCAACCGCGTAGCGGCTACCACCAAATTGATCGATGCCAGTGTCAGCAACGATATAGGCGTGAAAATCGCCGGCGAAATCCCAGGCTTCCTTGGTGTTGTTGTTGAGATATCCGCCGTAGTAGGTGGCATCGACACCCGTCGCCGGGCCGCGCGTGTCGAAATAATCGAGGTGATAGTCGATATCGAGGTTCGGCGGAGGAGGCTCGCCGATGGTTTCAAAGAATCCCCAGTCGGTTTTAATGTGGAAGCCGAAATAGTCGGATTTGCCAAACTGTAACTGGCGAAGGGCGATCGGCCGATTGCTGACGCTGCCGGACGTGTAGGGAAGGTAAAAGATCGGAACGCCCCACATATCGATGAAAGCGTTGTTAGCCTGGAAGAACGTCTGGGTGTTGTTGGTTTCTTCGTCGGTGTCAACTTGCTGCACATAAGCGCGCGTGGCGGCAACGGAAAAGCTGGGCGTAGCAAATGAGCTTGAACTGAGCTGCACATGATCCACTTCGAATTCATCATGCGCGAGTTGGCGAACCGTTTGTGCTCGCACCGTCACGGGGACGACCGATTTGGGATCACTGGTGTGAATGATGACGTCAGTGAGAATCGCGCGATCAGTAGTGAGTTCGTAAAAAGCGCGATTCGCCAGCAAGCGCTGCTCGGCGCCTTTGCCAGCAACGGGCGTGTAAGTGATTCGCGCATCGCCTTCGAGATAAATTGATTCAACATTTTCCTGGATGGATTTGGCTTGCCGATTTTGGCCTAGCTCGCCGAGCGATTTGAGCTTGGTAAAGACAACCGCCCTCTCGGCCTGGAATTCGAGCGATTCATTTTTCTCGCTGCGATAGATGATCGTCACTCCACCGGAAAGCACAGCCGCGACACGGCCCTGCGGCGTTTCGACCGTTTCTATATGCTTAAATTCAAATGCTGATGGATGCTGAATGTTCAGCACTTCGTACGGAAGCGTGGGGACAGTCGTCGGATGATATTGCGGTGGACCTTCAGCTTGCTTCCGCAGAACTAAAGCCTTTTGATAGAGCGGCGAGGCAGATTCATCTTCATTCAGCTTATCGCTGCTAGTGCCAGTAGTGGTGGTAAGGCTGATATCGCCGCGAACGAGGGCATTGATAAAAAGAGTAGGCCCGCTGCGCTGCATGTTGTCTTCGGTGACGACTGCATTGCCGATCAGTGCGACTTGCGCTTCTTGTTGCACGACCACGCCATCGGAACTGGGCTTTAGCCAGATGATGGCGCTGTTGGCACGCAGATGCACGTTTTCCATTTCGATGGAAACTGGGCCATGCAGAAGGACAACTTGCGTGCTTCCCTGGGACCAGTTGCGAGCATTGCTAGCGGTGATGTGGAGAAAATCCACAGGTGGTTGGATTTGCGCCGCGAGAGGTTTTCCCCCCAGCAGCAAGCCGAACAGCATCATTCGCAATCCATGCCGATGCAAAAAAAACTCCTTCCGGCCCAAAGCCCGATGTGCCCGCAGCCGCGAAGGGGGGGATTATATAGAGCGGGGCGGATTGAACAAGATGAGCTTCTTGGTTTGCTGGCCGTTGAAGCGGCTAGCCCGCAACCGACAAAAAAAGCCCCGCAGGTGTGGGTGGCCCTGCGGGGCGAAGGAGGGAAGATCGTTTCTATATATATTTACGCAAATACCAAACCGGCGGTTCTCATTTTGAGCCAAACATTTTAACTATTTTTCCAAGATTGCCCGAACTGTTTTAATAACATCGGCCCATTTGGCGGCGGAACTTTTATTTACGGTGATGAAGTTGTTCAGAAAGAGCAGGGTGGTGACGCCCGGGATGGCGAAGAGTTTTTCGGCTAATTCATAACCCTTGGCAGATTCAGCATTAAAGAAGCTTAATTCCTGCTCAGCGGGTTCATCCACGATGAATTTGCGGGCATTGGGATTGGGGGTTTCTTCGATAGAGAGCACTTTCATGTTGGTTTTCCTGGTTTAGAGTTAGCGAGCAAGCTCGGCAGCTAACAAAGAATTTTGCGCGCTTCGTTGCGCTATCCTATTCTCATAAACTTGACACTTTATAGCTGCCGGATAAACTACCAAATTCCCCGTTGGTTGAAACCATCTGTTGAACTGACGCGGTGATTTTATCGAAACGTTTTTGAGAGAGATTATGAGCACTTACATGGCCAAGCCGGGCGAAGTTAAAGCCCAATGGCACACGATCGACGCGACGAATCAGACGCTGGGACGACTGGCAAGTCGCATAGCAATTCTGCTTCAGGGCAAGCACAAACCCGAATACACGCCGCACGTGAACACGGGCGATTTTGTGATTGTTCTCAATGCTGGAAAAATTAAAGTCACCGGCAAGAAAGCGGAAGTATTGGAATACGATACGTATTCGCGCTACCCGGGCGGACGCAAGCTTTACAGCTTTGAGGTGATGAAGGACAAGCATCCCGAACGGCTCCTGGAGATCGCCGTCAAGCGCATGCTTCCCAAGAATAAACTGGGACGCAAGCAGTTGACGCATTTGCGTGCATTCAAAGGTGAGGCGCATCCGCATAACGCGCAGCAACCTAAGGAACTTGCCAGCACAAAATAACCTGCGGGCTTGTCGCTTCAGCGGCAAGCTCATAACCAGATAAAGATTTCAATCATGAGTGAAACAGCAACAGCAACCGCACCGGCAGAAAAGCGAAGTTATACCTGGGGCACCGGCCGTCGTAAGACCGCCGTCGCCCGCGTCCGCATTACCCCCGGCAGCGGCAAGATTCTTATCAACGAGCGCGAACTGAATGATTTTCTAACCAAGGAGCGCGACCGCAAGGCGATCTTTGGCCCGCTCGAAGTGACCAACATGGGCGGCAAGCTCGATATCCTGATCAACTGCACGGGCGGCGGATCCACCGGCCAGGCCGGCGCGATCGTCCTCGGCATCGCCCGCGCCCTGAGCAAATATGACAGCAGCCTCGAACAATCGCTGCGTAACTCCAGCTACCTGACGCGCGACCCGCGCATGAAGGAACGCAAAAAATACGGCCAGCGCGGCGCTCGCCGTCGCTTCCAGTTCTCGAAGCGATAATTTTATTTCGAATCTATTTTGGTCTATCAGAGCCCCGCATGTACATGCGGGGCTTCTTATTTGGACAGGAAAAAGTCGTGCTTTTTTGCAAGGCGCGTAGTAGAATCTTGACAATAAGAGCATATCCCGGTGGCTGATCCAAGAGATTTAAATTGGAGGTGCCGATGGCGAATAAAAGAACAATCGGATTGGTGGCTTGCGTTCTGGCAATGGCGGTGAGTGCGGCATCTGCACAAACATCCCATTGGATTAATACTGCTGGAGGAGATTTTGCCGAGGCAGCCAACTGGGACAACGGCATACCGGGGGCCACTGGCCAGGCAAACTTTGACACTGGCACAGCAAATCCCTACACCGTCACATTCAATTCGAGCGTCGTAAATTCGCTCGTCAATGTGGGCGGTGATCAGGTCGTCTTTGATCTTGGAGGAAACAGTTACACAACTACGACTACGGGAAGTGGCAGTATCAATATTGGCACGAGCGGAAACGGAAGCTTGACCATCCTTGATGGCAGCGTTACGGGGACGACCGCAGAGGTTGGTTTCATTAACGGATATTCCAATACTCTAAGTGTAAGTGGAGCTGGATCATTCCTGACTACGTCCAATATCGAAGTCGGCGACGGTGGCACGGGGATTTTCAATGCGAACAACGGCGCGAACGTTAATGCTGGCTCATTGGATATAGGAGGCGCATCCAGTGGAGGGGGAACGGTCAATATCGATGGGACTGGCACGATACTCAGTGCCACAAGCATTTCAGTGGCGACGAACGGCTCAGGATCACTCAATATAACCAATGGCGCGGTCGTCAACAGCACAACGGGATATAGTGTAATTGGAAGCAGGAGCAACGGAGCAGTCATTGCTGGTACGGGCACCGTCACGGTGAGTGGGCCGGGATCCCAGTGGAACAACTCGAGTGCACTTTATATCGGAGATGATGGCGGTTCGGGAACATTGACAATTCAAAACGGTGGTGAGCTAACGGCCGGCGAGATAGAGCTGGGAAGGCAGCCTAGCGCCAGTGGAGAAGTCGATCTGATGGATCCAGGATCGTCACTACTGGTTAATGGAAATATGAGCATAGGCGCGGAACTTTTCGGGCCTGCTGCGGGGAGAGGGATATTCAATATTTCGAATGGGAGCGCCACTATCGAGGGCGGCCTATATATCAACAATAGCACGGGGACTCTGGTAACTCTTTCAGGCGGATCACTTACCGTAAACGGGATCAGTTCATTACCCGGTAATTTTCAATGGACGGGTGGAACGCTGAATATTGCGGCGTCTGGATTGACCATTGGTTCTGGTTACGCCTTGGGTTCTTCAGTAACGCTCAACTCGGGCATGACATTGACGACTAGCGGCACGGGTCAAATCCTCGTTTCCGCCGGTTCAATTCTGACGCTGAATGGCGGGACGATTCCGGGCAGTGCCAACATTTATTCCATGCCAACTTCCACGATTGATCTGGCGACAGGAACTTTTACTCGCAGCAGCAGCGAAACCCTGGGAGGCGATTTTATAAATCATGGTTCCGTTGCGGGCCCAACCACTTCCGGGCAATCGCTTACTTTTACCGGGGGCGTATCGGGCTCAGGTTCATTTACTGGCAATATTGTCTTTGACGGATCATTTAGTCCTGGCAATACAGGCCCGGCGACAATTAGTTTGGCCAATGCCAGTTTTTGGGCTGCCAATAATCTGGAAATTGACGTGGATGGTGCGAGCTCACTGGATCATCTGAATTTCAGCGGCGCTGCGGTATTAGGAGGGACGCTTACTGTCGATTTAGGAAATGGCTTTGTGCCGGCTTTAAATCAAAACTTCGATTTATTCGATGGCCCTACGAGCGGCACTTTCCATACACTGAGTCTTGCAGCCTTGCCGCTTGCGCTGACTTGGAACACGAGCCAACTTTATTCAAATGGGATACTTTCGATTGTTTCGTCCAACCAATGGGGAGCGGCGAGCAGTGGAACATTTCAAGATTCGACCAGATGGAGCGCCGGGTCGTCGCCCGCCATTCTGGATGAAGCTCTTTTTAATACCGGCAGCAGCAGCGGCTATGTCGTTTCGTTTTCCAGCGATGCTGCCAATGATCACACCATTGTCGCGAACGACAAGGTTGTTTTCGATTTGCAGGGCCATCGCTATTCGCTAAGCACAATTACCACGCCATCGCTACAAGTAGGCGTGAATGGGACAGGGAATCTTACGATCCAAAGCCCGGGAGGTGTAGGAACATTCTCAACCGGCGATGCTTTTGTCGCTGTAAATCCTGGAGACACTGGCATTATTAACGTCAATGATGCCCACGCCACGTGGAGCGCGCAAAATATTTTTGTTGGGGGCTCGTCCATGGCTGCGGGGGGAGCCGGTGTTTTGAACGTGGGAGGGGGAACCGTGTCGGCAGCATCGCTGAAGGTCTGGGATACGGTTGGCTCGGCAATCAATTTATCAGGCGGCACGCTATCCGTAGCCACGCTCGATTTAACTTCAACCCCTTCGCTGCTGAATTGGACTGGAGGCATACTTCAGATCACTCAGGGAGGTATTACGATCGCGCCTGATGGAAATCTTCCAGCTAACTTGACCGTTAATAACAAAATGGCGCTGCAACTTACTGCTCCGACAACCGACTTAATCGTACAGAGTGGAGCTCAGAGCTTTACCATTGATGCAGGAAGTGTCACAGTCGCCAATGGCGGTATCGACGTTAATGGTTCCAGCTCTGTATATGTGAAAGGAGGGGGCCAATTATTGAGCAAAGTCGCCAATATTGGAAATGATAGCAGTGGGCTAAGCGCAATAGCGATCGTGGAAGATGCAGGCTCCAATTGGACAAATAAGAATGCCATCGACGTAGGTGCTGAAAACGGCGAGTTGAATATTGAATCAGGGGGAACGGTAAATAGTCAATCCATGAATATTGCAGAGGGATCAGTCTCTGTAGATGGCGCAGGATCGCAATTGAATTTGACGGCAGGATTGATCGTGGGTGACATCAGTGCAGGCGCTCTTCTGATCAGCAACGGTGGCGAAGTGTCGGACACAACCGCAAGCATCGGTTATGCAACCACTGGAAGCGGAGGCGGACGTGGAGGCGGAGGCCCGGTCATTTACTCATCAGGCATCGCGACTATTTCAGGCACAAATTCGAACTGGACAACAACAGGCTCCTTGTACGTGGGTGGCAGTTCCGCTGGTGATGCAGGCAGTGGAATTCTGAATGTTAACGGTGGTATCGTTACCGTGGATGGTACGTTGAAAATCTGGAAGCCTGCCAATACATCCACATCTACCATTGTGAATCTTGCTGGCGGAACACTCAGTGTCGGTGCGCTCGATACCACTTCCACGCCTGCCAATTTTAATTGGACTGCTGGCACGCTCAACATCACCAATTCCGATCTGCACATCGGTTCTGGTGACCCGCTCGGTAGCAGTCTTACCCTCGCCTCGGGGATGAATCTTCAAGTAACCGGCGCTTTGCATTCACTGATCCTGGATACTGGCGGCACACTAATTAATTCTGGCGAAGTTCTTGCTGATAATATGGATATTACCGCGGGTACTTATGTTTCCACTGGCACTACAGAAATTCTGGGAGGAAATTTCCTTGGCGGAACGCATACTGTAGGCGGATCATTTGTAAATCTTGGCTTCGTCGTGGGTCCCGGCGGTGCTGGGCAATATCTTACCTTTTCCGGAGATGTTGTGGGGAACGGGGTATTCGAAGGCAACATCGCTTTTGCGGGCTCTTTTACTCCAGATGATCCGGTCAGCGTCACATTTAACGGACCAGTTCTATTTAAGCCGGGCAATGTGCTGACGATGGATATCAGTGGATCCGTACAGGGCAGCGGCTACGATTTTCTGGATTTTCTGGCGCCAGCTACGTTGGGCGGCGCGCTGGACG
>DASXDR010000138.1:0-5317 GCA_036490535.1 Tepidisphaeraceae bacterium
TTTTGCCCGGCAACAGATTCTCAATCTTCGCCCATTGGGAATCGGTTAATTCGTGACGTCGAACCATACGTGTCCTCCTTGACCGAGGACATCTTCTCAAAAACCCGCGCTTGGCGCAAATTGAATGTCCGGGCTGCCTAGCGGTCACGATTTGTCCTCGGCGTTGTTAAGCTCGGATTATTGAACACTTGCGAGATTGGATGACGGCGAGGCGAACCATTGTAGATCAAAGGTAAATTTCGCGCTCGTGGCGGCATTGCCTTGTGACAATATGTGCAGTGTTTGAATTCCGATGTCCGGCATGGATTGATTCAGATGATGCAAGAACGTGGCACACGCGGGATAGGAGCCTTCGCCTTCGACGTGGATTTCTACCGCATCGAACCGCTTGCCTTTGGTTGTCACACCGGGGGCGATGTCTTCGATCTTGAGATTTTGTTCGGCGGCTAAGTTGGTCACTGAGGCTAAACGCTGGTTAAGCTCTGCGGTGGGCTTGAGATGCAAGGGAACGGCGTTCAGCTCCAGCTGGGCGTTGGTCAGTTTCTTTTCACTGGTTTTGAGGGCTAATTCGCGCGCGATCGCATCCTGGCGTTTGCTCTGGAGCTCGTGCTGGTTCTGCAGATAGGTGACGTGCCGATTCCAGATTGGCAAAAAGCCGAGCCAGGCTGTGGCGGCGGTGAGCGCCAGGCAAACCACTACGCCGGCGCTGTCAGTCGAAGTCCATTTAAATTTTCCGCGCATCATTGCGGGGCCCTTCCGCGTCCCTTGATGGGACACTGAATGCTAAAGCTGATTGCTTCACCCGCGCCGATGGGATCACGATTGGTTTTGAGCAGATTGACCTGATCAAACAACTGCGTGGCTTCCAGGCGCAATACATATTGCGAAACCGATTCAGGTGTTTTGCCATGGCCCTCGAGCTGGAGGTTCCACTTGGTTTTTATGGTGGGAGGCGGCGCTTTGGATTTGCTGCTTTTAGTGGGGGTAGGCGCGGGGACGGCTTCGGCGGTTAACTGAAGATTGACATCTTCCAGCACCACATCGTTCCCGCGCAGATCCGCCAGCACCGCCAGCAACTGGCTCCAATCGGGCTGCTCGAGCAATCCGCGCGCAGAGAGAAGTTTCTGCGATACCTGCAGCAACATTGTCTGGGTCTGACGGGTGTCGTTCTGCAGCGAAGACAGTTGTTGATCCTGCTGCTTCAAGTCATGCGTCAAATCGCGCGACGTTCCCAGATGCAAATAGAGGAGGCCTACCAACACAATCAGCACGCCGGCATAGCCACTCCACAGGCCAATCCACCAGCGCATACGGCGGTTGCGTTCCGCCTTGATCTGGCGATACAGCGGAATGAGATTGATTGGAGTGCTCAAACTCACGCGGTACCTCCCATGGCTAAGCCGAGGGCGGTCGTCATGCTGCTCCGCTCACTGCTGGCCATCCCTTTGACGCAAGGCATCAAATCGGCCAGGTGCACGATTTCGACTTTCATTCCCAGGTTTTCGCTCCAGTTTTTCACAAGCCCGGGAATCGAAGCGCCGCCGCCCATGAGCAACAGTCGATCAATGTTGGTCGAAGCATATTGATTGGCTGCGTAACTGAAGGACAGCTCCAGATCTTTCAGGAGCATTGCGAAATGATTATCGATAGCGCGCGTGATTTCCCGCTGCGCCTGCATGTCTCCGTCGTTTTCGCTGCTGAGTTTTGTCTGTTGAGAAATCAGCACATCGATCACGTCAAATTTAACTCCCAATGACGAGGAGAGGTCTTTATAGAGCTGTTCGATTCCGGCTTCGCCGAGCGGGCGGTCATATACGATGGTCTGATCGTGAAGAATAACCAGCGACGCCGAGCGCCAACCGAGATCGAGAATGGCGGAGATCCCCCCCTGCCTGGCGAGGACATTACTGCACGCGCGCGCCGTCGCGACCGAACTCGAATCCAGCTTCAGCACATCCAGACCGACGGCATCGAATGGATCGAGAATCGCATCGGCATCGGTATACCTGCACCCTACCGCCATCACGCTGGTGGTTTTCGCCACGCGCGAAGCGTGTGGCAATTCCCACCAGGACATTTCAAAGGTATTGGGCTCGCACTTTTGATGGCGGGCAAATTCCACGCGCGCCAACTGATCAAACGGAGAATTCGTGGTACGCGGCGGAAGCTCGAGAATGCTGGTCAGTATTTTCGCCGGTGGCACGGCCATGGCGATGCGCGTCCCGACAAATCCCTGGCGATATAGCACGTCACTGATGCGATTCACTTCCGCGACGTCCAGTTGCTCGCTCATGCGCTGAATCGACGCGGTAGCGCAGACGCGCGGCTTACCGCGCGTGTATTGGATTTGTGCGGCTTTGATAAAGCGTGAGCCGCAGTCCAATCCGATCGGGCTATATGTTGAGCCGATCCACTGCATTAGAAACACCCCCATCCGCGAATTGAATCATCAATCATTGAATCATTGGAAGAAATACCCCGCGGCATGGGAGTGAGCATTGCTGAAAATGATTCAATTCTTTTCATCATGCTCATCCTCGTGTCGCCGCCGTCAAATCGAAGAGTGGCAGGAACATACTGATGGCGACGAAGCCTACGAGCACGCCCAGCACGATAAGGATGACGGGTTCGATAATGCTGGTCAGGCTCTTAACAATCACTTCGTTCTCTTCGTCCAAAAATTCGGACATATTGAGCAATAACAAGCCAACCCGCCCGGATCGCTCGCCATTGCGAATTGCCTCACAGACCGAAGGATCGATTAATTTGGGTTTATCGAACGCCTGGGCAATGGATTCGCCCCGTGTGACCGCATCTTCGGCATCTTTTAACAGTTTCGAATAGTGCGTATTGGTGGTGGCGGCGCAGGTTAGCTGCAAGGCATCAATTAAAGGGACTTTGCTTTCGATCAGGGTACCCAGCAGACGGATCACGCGCGCCGTGCAGAAATTTTTGGTGATTTTCCCCAGCTTGGGCAATATCAGAACCACGGTGTCGAAGGCGACTTTTCCCTGGGCGGATGCGAGCCAGAATTTTATGGCAGTTCCGACGACGCCGAAGGCAATCAAGGTCATCCACCAATATTGCGTCAGGGCGTGGCTCAGGAACATGAGGAATGCTGTCGTGGGGGGCAGAGCCGTGTCGAGGGTTTTGAACAAATCCGCAAAACGCGGCAGCACAAAGGTGAGCATGACGATCAACACCGCCACGGAAACCACCACGAGCAGAATGGGATAAACCAGGGCACCGACAATGTTGGAGCGCACGGTGACCTGCTTTTTCAGGAGAGAGGCGAGGCGATCGAGCATGACGTCAAAATTTCCGCCTGATTCGCCGGCGGCAATCAAGCTGCGGCTCACCTGATCGAAATATTCGGGATAACCGCACATCGCCTGCGAGAGCGAGGCCCCTTCCTCGACTTCTTCGCGGAGCTTGCCCAGCACATCGCGCCAGGCTGAATCCTGAATCTGTCTTTCGAGCGCCTGCAGCGATTGGACCAGCGGTGTTCCCGTGTTCACCAGGACATAAAGCTGACGGCAGAATAATGCGAAATTCTTGAGCTTCTTACCGCGACCGCCGGCCCGTCCCTTGTGGACCATTTGCGATTTTGTTGCTTCATTGATTTCGACGACGAACATCCCGCGCTTGCGGAGGGTTTCCTGCGCTTCGCCGAGCGTGGCGGCTTCGAGATTTTCATTGATCGTGTGGCCTTTGGCATCGATCCCCTGGTAATGGAATTTCATGCGGCCACCTTTCTGGGCGGATTGGCCTGATCTTTGGGATCAATCTCTTCTGAATGCGTAACGCTGAGCACTTCCTCGAGGCTGCATTTGCCATCGAGCGCCAGCAGCACGCCTTCTTCGCGAAGGGTTTTAACTCCTGCTTCGGCCATCTTTTCGCGCATCACATGCGAGGGAGCAGCGGCGTGCACGAGGCGGCGAAGCTCCGGAGTAATCTCCATCACTTCGTAGACACCCATTCGCCCTTTGCAGCCGGAATCGTGACACACGGCACAGCCGGCCCCCTTGCGGAAAGCTCTGCCGGTCTTGCCGGACATGCTGGCGTCACGAAGGACATTTTCGGCGGGGTAATATTTGGTTGCGCAGCTGGGGCATACGGTTCGCGCCAGTCGCTGTGCAACCACGCCATTGATCGCGCTGGAGAGCAAATATGGCTCTATGTTCATGTCCAGCAGGCGAGCGACAGCTCCGGGGGCATCGTTGGTGTGCAGGGTTGCCAACACCAGGTGCCCGGTAAGCGCCGCCTGTACGGCAACGCGGGCGGTTTCATCGTCGCGGATTTCGCCGACCATGATGACGTCGGGATCCTGGCGGAGAATGGAACGCAGAGCGCGGGCGAAAGAGAGGCCAATCGATTCGTGGACGTGAATCTGGTTGACCATGTCGAGCTGATATTCGACCGGGTCTTCGATGGTGACGATGTTCAGCTCGGGGCTGCGCACGAGATCGAGAGCGGAATAGAGCGTGGTAGTTTTGCCGGAACCGGTCGGCCCGGTCACCAGGATCAAACCGTGCGGCTGGCGGAGCATGCGTTTGAATGCTTCGAGGCATTCGGGCCGAAATCCCAGGTCTTCCATGCGCACGCGCAGATTGGCTTTGTCGAGAATTCGCAGCACCAGTTTTTCGCCGAGCAATGTGGGCATGGAGCTGACGCGCAGATCAATTTCGCGGCCCTCGGCGACGATGCGCACGCGGCCTTCCTGCGGCAGGCGCTTTTCGGCAATGTCCATTTTTCCGATGACTTTGATGCGCGAAACAATCGCTGCGTGCATGCCCATGGGGGGCTTCATCAGATCGCGGAGCAAGCCATCGATGCGGTAGCGGATGCGCGTGCCCTTCTTGTCGGGTTCGATGTGAATATCGCTGGCGCCATCACGCACTGCCGTTAGCAGCGCGACATTGACCAGATTCACGATGGGGCTGCCGGCCACCATCTTGTCGAGATCCGTAACCGGACCTTCGTCGATGGTTTCCTTTTCGACAACTTCGACGTCGGATTCGGCCAGGCTGGTTAAGAATGAGTCGACGTTTACTTCGCCTGACTCGTATTTTTTGAGGAACTCGCGAATGTTCGAACCGAGCGCGAGAACAGAATTGATTTTGCAGCCGGTGATCTGGCGCAGGCGATCGATGGTGGGCAGCGATTGTGGCTCGGCCATCGCGACGGTCAGGGTGTCGTGCACCTTGAACATCGGAATGACGCTGAGGCGCTCGCATTCTTCTTCGCCGATGGATTTGACCAAGGCGGGATCGATCAAGCCGTGGCGAAGCTGTACGCCGCGGACTTTGAGGCATTT
>DASXDR010000139.1:0-4316 GCA_036490535.1 Tepidisphaeraceae bacterium
GCCGTCATTATTGGTGTATTGCCAAGTCTGTCCGCGGAAAGTGTCAGGATTGCCTCCAGACGTATATTGCTGAACCGAGTAAGTCCAGTCGGCTGGGGCATCATCATAGGAAACCTGCTCGGTCCAGTCGGAGTTGTTGAACTCGGTATCGTTGATGGTGACCGTTTGTGCATGGGATTGGGAACTGACGCCAAAAAGTAAGGCAATGGCGGCCGACGATGCACACATCAGCGCGAGCCTTTGCGATCGAGTTAGACGCTTCATTTTGATCCTCCGAGAAAAGAATTGGGTAAGCCAGAATCACCCATTATGATTCACCGGCCCTCTCCAGATTGTGTAAAATGTTTATTCAGCATTGATCTCTTATTTAGCTGTTCATAAATCCACAAAATAGACTGATTAACGAATCAAAACATACGTTTCGCCGCCTACCATCCGAGCGCATCGACGGGATACCACCGCATGATCATCGCATCGCGCGGCACGGAGGCGGCGTGAGAATCGCCGTATAAAACATTCGTATATCCGCCGCTTCCATGTTTCCCGACAGGGTGCTGCAGATACAACTGTGTCTTATCGAAATAGATTCCATTGTGAACCGAAACTTCGTTGGTCACGTCACACATGATCGCCACATCAGCAGAACCCTTATCTGAAAGCTTGATGACAAATTTGGGCGCCGTGGCACTCAGGCCGGGAGCGGACTTAAGGAAATAGGTATACGTATTCACCAGGCCGCCCAGCGTTGGATTGCCAAGGTAGAAATACCCCAAAAGGTAATAGCCGTAGCTTACCGCCGGATTGGCCCAACACTGCTGGGCAGTCCAGTTCGAGGCCGCGACATTGAATCCCGAGACGCCGCTAACATAAGTTGAAACTGGAACGAGCGTGGGGCAGTAAAATGCATTGCCTGCCGTGTTATGAGAAACCTGGTTTAAGGCATCGTGCGCATCGGGATTAAGCAGGCGCAATACACCCGGGTCACCTTGTGGTAAGAATCCTTGATAGGCATTAGCGTACATGGTTAGAAATAAGCCGCATTGGCGTAGATTGCTCAAGCACTGAGTTTTTAAGGCCTGCTGACGCGCTTTAGTTAGAGCCGGCAGAAGAATCGAGATGAGCAGCGCGATAATGCCGATCACTACCAGGAGCTCGACCAGCGTAAAGCCCAGGTTCAATCTCGAGCGATGCCGAGGCGTAAATTTGTTCAGCCGTGCAGTTTTCATGCTGATTCTCGAATGACAAGTTTGGGTTTGACCACGATCCCGCGCGCCGATTTCTGGGCTCCAGTTGCTGTGGGATCCAACATTTCAAACAGAAGCTGAATCGTCGCTTCAGCCAATTCATTGATGGCAAGATCGACGGTGGTGATGCGCGGTTCGACCAGCGTGGAAATGTCCATGTTGTCGGCGCCGATTACCGCGACATCATCGGGCACGCGCCGGCCGATGCGCCGCAGCGCCGTCATGAGCCTCGCTGCGTAAAGATCGTTCGCCGCAAAAATGCCGTCTACTTTTTGACGAACGACCAATTCCTCGATAATGGCCACGGCTTCGGCTTCATCAGGAGGCTCATTCCACCGGAGCGAGCGCTGCTGATCAATCTGCCAGATCAGGTCCCGACCATGCGGAAGAGCGGCCTCGCGCAGCGCCTGGCTGTATCCCTCCCGGCGGCGCCGCAAGATCGGGTACATCTTTTCATCCAGGCCGATCAATCCGATACGCCGACATCCGCGATCGATAAGATGCTGCGCAGCAATCCGTCCCATCTCAAAATAATCCAGGTCCACATGCCAGGAATTCCGGATTTGCCCACTTGGCTTTTCAAAATAAACCACCTTGTCCAATTTCTTCAGCTCTTCAAAAACCGACCCCCGGGAAATCGGGCGGTTATGGTGGATGGAGATCACCGCATCGACGCGCCGAGCGCGAAAATCCTGCAAGTATTCGCGCACCCGGCCCACATCGCCGATCGCGTGGCAGATGATGAAGCGAAGCTGTTTCTTGGCGGCATACACTTCCATCTTTTCCAGGAGACGCGGATCGACGACATACGCGCCGCTAATCAAAAGCCCGACGACGTTGCTGCGCATTCCGGCGAGCTGCCTGGCGATCGGGTCCGGCTGATAGTTCAGCTTCCGCGCCCCACTCAGCACCCTGTCGACCGTCTCGCGCGCCAGCCCGTATCTTTCTGCGCGGCCATTAAGCACCAGCGACACCGTCGTGCGCGATAAATTCAAGGTCTTGGCTAGCTTGGCTGCGGTCATGTGATATTCAGCAGTAAAGACGGGAAACTCTGATCTAACGCGGTTTAGAATAACATTATACTCGCATTTATTTCAAATAAAAAATTTTAATCCTCATGTCATTTCGATTTTGCCTATCCTGCCACTTCGGCCAGCTTGAATAGCCCCAGGATGCCCAAAGCATCGCGGGAGATCAGCGCCTCGATTTGCGCATTATCCAGGCGGGGCAGCCTGGTTCCCTCGAGCATTCCGTTGAGCTTGCGCAGTCCCTCGATGCTGGCGTTAACGGTGGTGAAGGGATAGTCGCTGCCAAACAGCAGCTTGCCCCAAACCCCATATTCCTGCACCAGCATCAGTGAGTGATAGAACTGAAATGGCCGATAGTGAAGAGCGCTGATGTCCGCATAGACATTCGGATGTTTGCGAATCACCGCCACGCATTCGCCTTCATAAGGATGCCCGAGGTGCGCCATGATGATTTTGACTTCCGGAAATCGCGTCGCCACCGCATCAAGATGCCGGGGAAGGGTGCATTCCAGCGGCGCCTGGCTGACGAATGTGGTCCCAGTGTGCAAAAGAACCGGTAGCTTCGCCCGCTGAACATAGCTCCAGAGTGGATCGAGCCGCGCATCGTCCGGCCGAAACCCTGCATACATGGGAAGTAATTTGACCCCGCGAAGTCCCAGCTCTTCATGTCCGGCCCGCATTTCTCGCTCCCACCCTTGCTGCGTGGGATCGACAGCGAGAAAGCCGACTAAGTTCTCGGGGTCTTGTGCTACATAGCTAGCGACATAGGCATCCTCGACCCACAATTCGCTGAGTCGCGCCTTACCGCCAAACACTACGGTTTTGGTTCCCGCAGGTGCGGCGGCCCGATACTGCTCAAGGCGAACAGTCAGATCGACTTCGACTCCAGAACGGGAACGCATCGCCTGAACGCGAAATCCCTCGCCAAAGTGGGCAGGATATTCCCATGCGTGACTGTGAACGTCGACCATGCCGGTCATATGTAAACGGCCTCCCATATTAATACACCATAAATAAACGATTATGTCAACAAAAAATAATATATTTTGTTGACAATATTTCCAATTGATGAGACAGTGCAGTCCTGAAAGAACGACTCGCTTCTTAATTGTGATATCGCGCCAGAAGCGTGTTAGGAATTACTGACCTGTACTGAGATGAAGGTCGGCTTGATCATGATGCAGGAGACTAAGATGTTAAAAGCTAATTTGCCCGAAAAAGCCAAGATCCAATCGAACCGAAACATGTCAGAATCCGACCGCTTCGCTGCGATTAGCAAAACGTTGTATGTCCCTGCCGTCTGTGACATTCTCGATGAGATGGGTTATCGCAATCAGGCGATGCATCATCGGCTTCGTCCGCTGGACGGCGACAACTGCATCATTGTCGGCCGCGCCCGAACTTTTCGCTGGATGGAAGCGGATTACGTCGTTGAAGAAGACCCTTATGGGTTGGAGATCGATGGAATGGATTCGCTCAAGGTCGGCGACGTGCCAGTCCATTCCACCGATGCTGGCTGCACTAATGCCCCCTGGGGAGAACTCATGAGCACGCTGGCTAAGCGCAATGGCAGCCCGGGTTGCATCTGTGACAGCTTGATCCGTGACTGCAAGCGCATCATCCAGATGGGGTACCCCGTATTTCATGCCGGCATTCGCCCCGTCGACAGCCAGGGGCGAGGACGAGTGATGGCGCTGGATGTTCCGGTGCGATGCGGTGGCGTCCTGGTAAATCCCGGCGATTTAATTTTTGCAGATTTTGATGGGGTTGTAGTGATCCCACGAGCCATTGAAGAACAGGTGCTGGAACGCGCCCAGGAAAAAGCCGGGCGCGAAAATCATACTCGTCGTGCTCTCCTCGAAGGCCGATCGCTGCGAGATGTCTATAATCAATATCGGGTACTCTAGGCAGCCCGGACATTCAATTTGCGCCAAGCGCGGGTTTTTGAGAAGATGTCCTCGGTCAAGGAGGACACGTATGGTTCGACGTCACGAATTAACCGATTCCCAATGGGCGAAGATTGAGAATCTGTTGCCGGGCAAAA
>DASXDR010000156.1:0-65595 GCA_036490535.1 Tepidisphaeraceae bacterium
ATACACGCGAATTGGAAGGCGCGATCAACAAACTGCAGGGAATGAGCCGCAGCGAGAACCGGCCAATTGATCTGGAGATGGCCAAGAATTCGCTCGGTGAAGCTCCGCTACATCAGCAGCGACAGATCACTATCCAGCAGATTCTGGATGTGGTGACCAAGTTCTACAATGTGCGATTAAGCGACTTGCAGGGGAAGCGCCGGCATAAATCGATCGCATTTCCTCGGCAGGTGTGCATGTTCCTTGCACGCCGCCATACGCGATATTCGCTGGAAGAGATTGGTGGATATTTTGGCGGGCGGGATCATACGACGGTTCTGCATGCGGTGCGGACGGTGGATGAGGATTGCAAAACCAGTACGGAAATTTCGCATCAGGTTACGCAGGTGGAGAGTCAGTTGAGTGGGGTGTAGGAAATGCCGCAGCTTTGCTGCGGCATGGCGCGGGGATTAGGCGCTGCAGAAGTGCGACTGCTGGACTTGGGGGCTATAATCGACTCGCCATGAAGTATTTTTACGGCGAATTTGATGGGGCGGAATTTCTTACTCAGGACAAGCTCTTTAATTTTGATCAGCTCATGGAATTTATCATGCAGCATGGGGAGCAGGCGCTCAAAGCGATTGAGCAGATGCTGAATGATCCAAATAGCGAAGCATCGGAGTTGCTGCAGCAATTGATCGACGAAGGGTTGCTGGAGAAGGATGGGAAGGGGAAACCACGATTGACGCCGCGAGCGATTGGGAGAATGCAGCGCAAAGCGCTAATGGAAGTGTTTGCGAATTTAAGGCAAGGCAATCGTGATGGACATGAGCGGATCACGCCGGGAGCGGGCGGGGAGCGGATTGAGGGGACGAAGCCCTATCAGTATGGCGATCCGGTCTCTGAATTGGATCTGCATCAAACGTTACGAAATGCGATGACGCGAAACTCCGAGAAGCTCGCCGCGGAAGCGACGAAACCGTCGAGTGGGAAAATTCAATTCGCTGAGCGCGATTTTGAGATGCACTTGCATGAGGGGATGACCAGTTGCTCGACGGTGGTGCTGCTGGACATGAGCGGATCGATGATGCGCTATGGGCGATTTTCATCGGCGAAGAAAGTTGCGATGGCCATGCAGGCGCTCGTGCGGCAGCGGTTTCCGCAGGATTCGATCGACTTCGTTGGTTTTTATTCGGGAGCGAATCGCATCAGCGAGGCGCAATTGCCACTGGCGATGCCCAAGCCGGTGACGATTTATGATTATCAGGTTCGCCTGCGCGTGCCATTGAATCAGTTGGATAAAGCACCGCAGCATTTCACGAACCTGCATATGGGATTGCAGCTAGCGCGGCGGATTCTGCAGAAGCGCACCAGCGAGAATAAGCAAATATTCATTGTGACGGACGGGCAGCCAACGGCGCATGTGGAGGGAGATTTTTGCTATCTGCTTTATCCGCCTGACCCGCGCTCGACAGTGGCAACACTGAAGGAAGCGATGCTGGCCGTTCGCGAAGGTTGCCGGCTGTCGACGTTTGCGTTGATCGAAGATTATTGGGGCATGGATTGGGTTGGTTTCGTCGATCAACTCACGCGACTGACCAAGGGTGTGGCGTTCTACACGAGCAGTGGCGAGTTGGCGAATTGCATCATGGAGAGTTATCTCTCCGGGCGAAAGAAGAAAACTTATATCGCCTGAATCACGCTAGAAAATAAAAAAGCCGCGCAAGTTTTAGATTGCGCGGCTTCCAACCATTTGTTTTTATCTCGGGCTTCGTTGTCGCTCAAGCGACCACGCGGCTTGGGAGACCTATACAAAAACCGATTATTGGTAACGTTCGGCGTTTTCGAGCACGCTACCGGGGCGGACGAAGCGTTCCCAGGCTTGAGCGTGACACTTGGGGCAGCAGCGCGGGGCGACTACTGCATCAGCCGGCTCGAAACCACAAGAGCGGCATTGCAATGTAAATATCGCAATCGGAGCACTTGTCTCGAAAGGGTTATAAGTAGCGAAATGTCCCGTAGAACCGAACTTTTCCATGCTAATCGACATATAAATCTCCAAATATCAAGGCCTTATAGCCAAAACCCCATTTGTCCTGAGTGAGTAAGAGCAAAGTCGGTGCCGTGATGAACAGTTGAGGCCGGAATGCTTGGAAACCGGGGATTTTCGGCCAAAAAAATGACGCACCGAAAAAATTTGGTGCGTCAGTATGGCCAGAATGTCGTATTGATAAGTTTGCTACGTCGCTTCTTGCACTGCTGCGTCAGAAGATGACGGGGTGTCAGGATTTTCCTGAGGATTTGTCGCCTGCTCGTACTGGCGAAGCTTCCGCTGGAGAGTGCGAACGGAAATTCCCAGCCGCATGGCGGCATGGGTGCGATTGCCGTTGCACTGGTCGAGCGCTTTCTGGATGGCCATTCGCTCGAGTTCTTCCATGCTCACATTAGAAGGAAGATGTCTGCTGCTGTTTGAATTATCGTTGCCTTGGCGGATGCGATCGGGAATATCATTTTCGGTGAGCAGTTCACCATCGGCGAGAACCATCATGCTCTCGAGCGCATTGCGCAGCTCGCGGACGTTGCCGGGCCAGCGGTAGCTCAGGAAACAGCGCATGACATCCGGTGACATCCGCTTGGGCGGCGTGTGCTTGCTCTCGGATATCTCTTTGAGGAAATGCTCGACGAGAATGGGAACATCGTCTGTGCGGTCGCGCAGCGGGGGAAGATTGATCTGCACGACATTCAGGCGATAAAAAAGGTCCTCGCGGAAAGTCCCCTGCTCGACCATCTTGCGGATATCGCGACTGGTGGCGGCGATAACGCGAACATCCACCTTGCGATCTTCGTGACCCCCCACCGGAGTGAGCGTCAAAGTTTCGAGAACGCGCAAAAGCTTTGCCTGTAGGCCTAATTCGAAGTCGCCGATTTCGTCGATGAAAAGCGATCCTCCATCGGACTGCTCGAAGCGTCCGATGCGTCGGTCGGTGGCGCCGGTGAAGGCGCCTTTGACGTGGCCGAACAATTCTGATTCAACCAGCGTCGCGGGAACGGCGGCGCAGTTGACCGCCACGAAAGGCCCCTTCTTGCGCGGGCTGTTATGGTGGAGCGCCTGGGCGACGAGCTCTTTGCCGGTGCCGGATTCACCGAGAATCAACACGGTGGAATCGACGGGGGCAGCGCGCTGAATACGCGCGAAAATATCTTTCATCTGCTTGGACTGACCGATGATTTTGTCCAGGCCAAATTTTTGATCCAAACGGCGGCGGAGATGATCGATTTCTTTTTCCTTGCTTTGCAGCTCGCGGTCTTTGCTGATGGAATCGATGGCGCGCTTGATCAGCAGCACAATTTCATCGGGATTGATCGGCTTGGTGACATAGTCGTAGGCGCCGCTCTTGATTGCTTCGACGGCGGAATCGATTTTTCCATGGCCGGTGAGCAGGATGAAGAGTGTTTCAGGCTTGCGTTTTTTCCAGAGGTTTAGCAGATCCAGGCCGCTGACATCGCCCATCTGGAGGTCGGAGAGAACCACGTCGATATTTTCTTCGACATAGCCGATGGCTTTGTCGGCGTTCTCCGCACCGTAGACAGAAAAACCCTGTGCTTTGAGAATCTGGCTAATCGCCCGACGCTCGGCTTCGTTGTCTTCAACTACTAAAACTCGCCCACTGCTGCTCATAAATCTCCTGAAAACGGCTGATTCATGCTACGTCTAACTGTCATATCATAGCTCGGCGAAATGACGCAACGGGGAAAATTTGATTCATCTTTTGTCACTGCTCAACTGGTAACTTATTGGAATTGGTTATCGCGCTTCGCTCGGCATGCAGGGCTCATGCAAGTGACAAGTGACAAATGATCACTAACAAATAACAATACTCCTATGTTTGGCCTTGGACGGCATTTACATATTTCGCTGGCAGCTAAGTGCCAACTGCTGTTTGGGTCGGCGGTGGTGCTGATCATTGCGGCGGCGCTGTCGGTTCCGTGGTGGCGGATGGAAC
Organism: Tepidisphaeraceae bacterium; assembly: GCA_036490535.1. Classification (GTDB taxonomy): domain Bacteria; phylum Planctomycetota; class Phycisphaerae; order Tepidisphaerales; family Tepidisphaeraceae; genus DASXDR01. The sequence goes on from DASXDR010000156.1 coordinate 3,984, forward strand.
AGTTGATGGATCAGATCAATGAGCGGGCGGCGGGCACGGTGGCGCAGACGGCCAAAGAAGCTCATGCAGCGACGGGGAAATTGCCCCTGCCGACCACGAAGCCAAGCCGGGCCATGCCGGCGCGGCTGCTGGGGGTGGATCAGGATGATCTGGCCACGCATTTTGAAAAAGAAGCGATCGCCGAATTTTTGCGGCATCCGGATGCGCGGCCGATCACCGAGGATTATGTCACGCGCGGCGGGGCGCGACGATATCGTTATGCACAGGCACTGTTTGGTACTGCTGCATCGTGCCAGGGATGTCACGAGAGTGGGCGCAAGGGCGAATTAATGGGGATTGTCAGTGTGGATATTGAATCGGGGATCGAGAGTAATCAGCAATTGCTCAATCGCGTTTTTCTGCTGATGGCAGTGCTGCTGGCTGGGAGCATCGCGATTTTTGTCTTCTTTTTTATTACGGATCGATTCATTCTAAGGCCTGTGCGCGTGCTGCAGGATGCAGCGGAGAAAGTTTCGCAGGGCGATTTGAATATCCGCTCGCACATCAGCACGGGCGATGAATTTCAGCAGCTATCGCAAACGCTCAATACGATGCTGGCCAATCTGAAAGAGGGCGAGGATCAATTGCGCTCGCTGAATGCGGCGCTGGATTTAAAGGTGGGAGAATTGTCGGCGACGAATGTGGCGCTGTTTGAATCGAACCGTTTGAAGAGCGAGTTTCTGGCGAATGTGAGTCATGAGCTACGGACGCCGTTGAATTCGATTCTGGGGTTTGCGGAATTGTTGCGCGAATCGGCGGCGACGGATGGAAAAACGGGACGTTACGTGCAGAACATTCTCAGTAGTGGGAAGAATCTTTTGGAGCTGATCAATGATCTGCTCGATTTGGCCAAGATCGAAGCGGGGCGCATGGAGGTGCGGGCCGAGCCGTTGTCGTTGCCGGATTTATTTGAAGGACTGACGAATATTTTGAAGCCGTTGTGCGAGGACAAAAATGTGCGCATTGAAATGCGTGTGCCAGCGGATGTGCCGGTGATGAAAACCGATCCAGCGAAGTTGCAGCAGGTGCTTTACAATCTGCTGGCCAATGCAATCGAGTTTTCGCCCGTGGGGGATGAGATTTTACTGACGGCAGTCCGTGAAGCCGAAGCATGGGTGCGAATCACCGTGGTGGATCATGGCCCGGGCATCGCGGAAGATAAACAGTCGCTGATCTTTGAAAAATTTCGGCAGATTGATGGCGGGGTAACTCGAGAGCACAGTGGGACTGGACTGGGCCTGGCGATATCGCGTGAATTGATGGGACTCATCGGCGGCGAGATTGGGGTAATCAGCCAACTAGGACATGGGGCGACGTTCTGGATTGTGATGCCGCTGGTGATTGAAGCGGAATTGAAGGATGTGCGATAATGTAACTGTGTTGAAAACCTCCATCGAGTCCAATAGCCGGCGGCCAACGACCGCCGGAATTCCAAGAATTCCTGGGCTCGTTGAGTCCCGGCTATTGAAAAAAGGAGGCTTGTAACAGAGTCCGCTAATGTTAGTTAATAATTGTTAACTGTTAGCTGCCTTGGTCTTCAACAACTAACCTTCGCTGAGTAGATTTGATCGATTTTAACCACTAGAATTTTGTAAGCAGGTCGCATGGTTGCAGCATACATTGAAGTACAAAATGAGAAGGGAAGTCAGCAGGTGCCGTTGGGAAACCAGCCGCTGACTATTGGGCGGCATTCGAGCAATGTCCTGGTCGTGCAGGATGGGCAGGCGAGTCGATTTCATTGCGTGATTGAAAAATGTGCCGAAGGATTTCGTGTGCGCGATTTGGATTCGCGCAACGGGACGAAATTGAACGGCACGCCGGTGAAAACCGCGCTGGTGCTGGATGGGGATTTACTGACGATAGGGATGCTGGCGATGAAGATGGTGGTTCCGCCGGAGCGTACGCCAACGCAGCGCGGGCGCGGAATGTCGTTTGATATGGATGTGGATGAAGCGACGTTGGAGGGCGATCCGGAAACAGTCATGCGCGCGATGGCGGATTCGCTGCCGGAGAAACAGTTTGAAGAGCGGCAGATGGCAATCATCAATGCGCGCTCGCAAGTCGTGCACGGATCGCGGCAGGAGAATGAGAAGAAGCCGGGGGAAGGGAAAGAGGCCATCAATCTGTTTCGGGCGCTGCTGTTACTGTGCTTTCGATTGAAGGCAACGGATATTCACATCGAGCCGAAAAATACGGATAGCGCCGTGCGGCTGCGCGTGGATGGGTCGATGCTGGATGTAGTACGGCTGAGCAAGGAAATCAGCATTCGGCTGCTGAGTGCGATCAAGATTTTGTGTGATATTGATATTGCGCAAAGGAACGTGGTGCAGGAGGGGCATTTTGCGGTGGCACTGCCGGACCGTGCGGTAGATTGCCGGGTGAGCTTTGCGCCGGTGGTGATCGGGCAAAAGCTGGTAATTCGCATTTTGGATCAGGCCAATTCGCCGCGCTACATCTGGGATTTGCAGTTGCCCCCGGAGATGTTCCAGACATTGGAATCTGCGGTGCAGATGGATAGCGGGATGGTGCTGGTGTGCGGGCCGACCGGGTCGGGAAAGACTTCTACGCTTTACTCGATTGTGCGCTCGATGGACGTGGGTCAGCGCAACGTGGTAACGATCGAAGATCCGGTGGAAATTCATCTGGAGGGGATCACGCAGATTCCGGTCAATGATGAACAGGGCAATACGTTTGCGGCGCTGTTGCGAAGCGTTTTGCGACAAGACCCGGATGCGATCATGGTCGGCGAAATCCGCGATGCGGAGACAGCGCGCACGGCAATGCAGTCAGCGATGACCGGACATCTGGTGTTTTCCACCGTGCATGCGCGCGACAGCGTGGGGACGGTATTTCGGTTGCTCGATCTGGGTATTGAGCCATTCCTGGTTTCGTCGGGATTGCATCTCGTTTTGGCACAGCGACTCGTGCGGCAGTTATGCTCTTTCTGCAAAGTGCCGGTGAAAATTACTCCGGAACAACGGGCCAAAATGGGGGAGAAATACAAAGATCTGGAGACAATCTACGGAAGCCGGGGATGCCGGCGTTGCCTGAAGACCGGATTTGCCGGGCGGCGGGCGATTTTTGAATTGCTCACCAACAACGAAGCGCTCAAGGAAGTCTTGCTGCGCGCACCAACGCCGGGGGAAATCCATAAGGCACTCGCTCCCACAAACTTCATGCGCTTGTCGCAAAGCGGATATGAATTGGTTGCCGCTGGCCTGACGACATTAGAAGAAGTCGAGCATGCCGTGGGAATGACTTGAATAGGGTCTGAAAAAATGCGCGGCGGATTAATCATTTATACCGCTGGGGGTTTCGGTTATTGTTTTGGGAATAATATTTTTCGGGAGTTTTCATGCCTGTTGATACTCAGCAAATTATGGACGCCGCGGACAAGCTTGGAGATATGGTTGCTCAGCATCCAGCCGTCTCCAAATATAAAGACGCGCAAAAGATGGTCTCCTCCGATCCCGATGCATCGCGACTGCTAAGCGAATTCAATCGCCTGCTCGAAAACCTCGCTCGCGGGGAGCAGGCGGGGGTGGGGCCTACCGATGCGCAGCGGAAGCAACTGGAAACACTGCAAACGCAGATCATGTCGCATATCAAGGTGAAAGCGCTGAATATGGCGCAGGTGGAATTTTATGATCTGCTGAGGAAAGTGACACAGGCGATCCATCGGCCGATGCAGGAGAGCGCGGGAGCGGAAGCGCTGGGCGCGAGGCGATGAGGCTGCAAGCCTGTTGTAAATAGCAAAGATGTCGGCGCTACCGTTATCGATTAGAAAACTCGATATTAAAGGCGAGAATATTCAGTAATATGTGTATAACGCACGTGGCCGCGTTGGTGGTTATCACATGTTAACTCCATTCATCATTTGCGCACTTGTTCTGGCGTTGCTGGCCTCGCTGTTCTTCTCCATGCTGACGTATTCGCTGCGTGATTTTGTGCATGCGCGGCTCGTTGAGGAGATGGACAAGCGGAATCTGTCGCGTTATCGGGAATCGATTGTCGAGAAGAGCGCGGATTTTGTCTTTGTCACGGCGACGCTGCGGCTGATTATCAACATGGCGATTCTCATCGGCGTGCTGAGGTTATTGAATAATCTGGACTGGTCGTTGGAATGGCAATACCTGGCGGCGCTGATCATCACGGGGGTGCTCACTTTTTTCTGCTCGGTGATGATTCCTCACGCGGTGGCGAAGCATGCGCCGGAGCAGATCATTATTCTTTTTATCCCCCTACTGCATTTTTGCAGGATGGTTTTTTTGCCGGCGGTGCGATTGATGCATTTTGCGGACGATTGGATGGCGCGGCTGGTTGTAAAGCCGCACGATGAGCAGACGCAGGCGGTGGATCAGGAAATTTTGCAGGCGGTGGAAGAGGGAGAGCAGCGCGGCGTGGTTGATGAAGCTGAGCGGCAGATGATTGAATCGGTCATCGAATTTCGCGATCGATCGGCGGGGCAGATCATGACGCCGCGCACGGAAATTGTGGCGATTCCCAGCACGGCGAGCATGGAACAAGTTAAGACGATCCTTGAAGAATCGGCTCACTCGCGCTTGCCGGTATATGGCGCATCCATCGATGAAATAGTGGGCGTATTGCACGCGCGCGATTTGCTGCAATATCTTGGGCAGAGCAATGCTGATTTTGATGTTCGCTCGGCCATGCATGGAGCTTTTTTTGTGCCAGAGAGCAAACCTCTGAGGGATTTGCTGCAGGATTTTCGGTTACAGAAAATTCATATTGCAGTGGTGCTGGATGAATTTGGCGGCACCGCGGGCCTGATCACGATTGAAGATGTGCTCGAGCAGTTGGTGGGAGAATTGGCGGACGAGCACGAGGGCACTGAGCCAGCGATGCTCAAGAAAATTGATGAGAACACTTTTGATGCGGATGCTGGGATCGGGATTCCTGAATTGAATCGCCTGACCGGGCTGTCGCTACCGGAAGATGCTGGTTATGAAACGCTGGGCGGGTTTGCTTCGATTGTGCTGGGCCACGTGGGGAGAGTGGGGGAAACTTTTCGGCATCAGGGGCATCAGTTCACGATTACCGAAGCTGAGCCGCAGCGGGTGCAGAGGGTGAAGATTTTATTGACGCCGGCACCGATACCCGTGGAGCCAAAATGATTGCGTCCAATCGTTTTGATCTGGCACGATTGCGTCAGCATCTCAAACCATTCCGCGTGCATTATTTTCCGACGGTTGGATCAACCAGTGCTCATGCGGCGAAGATGCGGAAGGAGAAGAGGCTTTTTGCGCCGGCGATTGTGCTGACGTCGAGGCAGACGGCGGGAAGAGGGCGGGGAAGCAATCAGTGGTTTAGTGCGGGGGGTTCGCTGACGGTTACGTTTGTGCTGCCGATTGATGAGCATGAGCCGTGGCAATTGCCGTTGATTGCGGGATTGGCGGCGCGGGCGGCGTGCGCGGAGGTGAGTGGGCATCAGGGGATCATGCTGAAATGGCCGAACGATCTGCTGGCGGATGGGAAAAAATTGGCGGGGTTGTTGTGTCAGCGCATTGAGAAAGCGGATCTGGTGGGGATTGGGATTAATGTGAATACGCCGATTGGAAAAGCGCCGCGAGAGTTGCGAGGGAAAATTGTTTCGTTGGAGCGGCTGGCGGGAAGGCCGGTAGATATCAATGAAGTGTTGATCAAGCTCGCGGGGCATTTGCGGCGAGTGGTTCGTTTGCGAAATGAAAAACCGTTTGCGGCATTTGTGGAGGAGTATCAAAAGTACGATGCGTTAGCGGGAGAGCGGGTGCAAATTGCGGGGGAAAACGGTGAGCCGGCGATCAGCGGAATTTGTGAGGGTATTGATGATTCGGGGCGACTGGTGCTCCGCTGCCGCGACAAAGTGAAGCGGATTATCGCTGGGCATGTCATTTTTGAGGGCCGATAACGAAAAGTTGTCTAGTCGACCATGGCAAAATGCCGATATATTAATGTCGGCCACTATGAGCCAGCTCAATCCATTATCGGGGGCGATTCTGCAAACGGGGTATGTGCAGCAGCAGCAATCAGCGGAGAAGTCTGCGCAGTTGCGGCGCAGCCAGGAATTGGAGAAAGACGCTGCGCTGGAGGATGACGAGTTGGAACATCAGGTGGAAAGCTCTGGGGAAGAGACGCCTATCGATGATGGCAATGACAAGCGCGGCGGGGATTTTAAGAAGAATAAGAAAAAGCCGTATAAGGGCGATGATGGGCAGCAGCATGTGGATCTTACGGCGTGAGATTGGGGATGCGTTTGGAGCGACCTGCCATTTTACGGAGCGTTGCTCCAGGGCGTAGCGCTTTTCCGTGGTCGCTGAAGCGACCACGCCGCTACGCGAAATAGCGCTCTGTTGGGCATTTATCTTTTTAGCAGGGATCCCGCAGCTGCGCTGCGTCGTGGCGCGGAGGAATGGGGGATTTTGTAAAATTTATGGCGTTGGCTGGGAACGCTGTGCCTGGGCGAGATGATCTTTTGCTGCGGTGTAGTTGGGGTCAATTTGTAATGCATGTTGAAATTGGTGAATCGCTTCTGCGGTTCGGTGTTGTTTGATCAGGAGCTGGCCGAAAAGATCGAGCTGTGCGGGATAGCTGGCGCCGCCGTGGGAGGGAAGAAATTGGCGGGAATTCATAGCGTGTTCTTCGGCTACGATGGCTTGATCAATTTTGCCGCGCTGAGCAAGCAATTCGGCGAGCAACTCCCAGGCGTGAAAATAATCAGGATTGATTTGCGTGGCGCGCGTGAGCAATGTTTCGGCTTCTTCGGGGCGATCCTGGCCGAGCACATTCATGGCCAGATTTGTATAGGCAACATAACTGCGCGGGGAAACCGCCAGGGTATGACGATAGAGTTTTTCGTCGGTGCCCCAATAGCCGGATTGAATGAAAGTGAGAAGGGTGAGAAGAGTAAGAAGGAGCGTGAAGGGGCGGAGGGCAATGGGATGGTTGGCTATAAATCCTGCGATGATTACCGCAACGCCGAGCATGGGGAGATAGAGATAATGGTCGGCGACGGTGGAGAAATATTGCATCATGAACCCGGCCAAGCCGCTGACGGGGAGCCAGCCGGCGAGGAATAAGAGGGCGCCAGCGATGAGGTAGCGATTTTTTCGGAAAATGAAAACGATCACCGCAGCCGCGGCGGGGAAGATCCAGGTCCAGTAGATCCAGTGTTGCTGCATGGCGTAAACAGGCGTGCGGGCGTAATCGAGAGCGAGATGGAAAGGCCAAAAGATTTTACCCAGATAAAACGCCATGGCGTCGGTGTAAATCAATGGGCGCGACCAGAGCGAAGTAAGGGGCGTGCCTTGGGTTGGCTGGACGAGGCGCGCGATGATGGCGATGGGAATAACGGCCAGGAACCAGGGCCAAAGCGAGCGAATGATCGACCGCCAGGGACGATTCAACAGCCAGTGATCGATGATCAGAGCCAATAGCGGCGTGATGATGGCGGTGGGTTTGGAGAGGGAGGCTAATACGAGCGCGATCAAAGCGAGGAGATATGAAAAACGTTTGCGCTCTTGAACGAATTGGACGTATTGGAGCAGGGCAAGCAGAGAGAACATGCCGCAGAGCAGGTCTTTCATTCCCGAGGCCCAGGCGACGGATTCGACCTGAATGGGATGCAGGGCAAAAACCGCGGCGCCGAAAAATGCTGCGGTTGAATTGCAAAATAATCGAACCAGCAATGCGTAAACGAGTAACGCGGAGAAGAGATGGATCAACACGCTGGTGCAGTGAAACAGCCATGGATTTGGGGTAGCGAGTGTTGATCCAATGTCGGAGAGATAGCTAAGACCGCCCCAGATCGTGTAGGTGACAGGGATGTAAAGGGCCCTATCCGCCTCGTGCCAATAGCGTGATATTCCGGCCAGGGTTGGCGGATTGAAATCGGGATTGAAGGCGATGGTTTTGTCGTCGTCCCAATTGGTAAATCCATGCACGCCTATTCGGCCGAAGGCGAGCAGCACCAACAAAACCAGCAGCCAAATCTGACGCCGCGAATTGCCTTTATTTTCGATCAATCCATGCTCTGACACGCTGATATAGTCTGGCAATTTGTGATGATTGCAATGGGAAGTAAATCAGCTTCTGATATTGTTGGAAGCTCCTGTCATGTTTAAACATTCTGCATATATCGTCCTCGATCTTCCTTCGCCCATGCGAGAGACGGTTGCTGAACTCCGCCTGCAGGCGGATAAAGCATTTCCGCCTCTGCCTGTTGAAATTACCGTGGCAGGTTCCTCTGGTGTCGGAACAATTGAAGCGGATGAATCTCAAGAGCGAGTCTTTGCTCTATTGGCTGACGTGGCTACGAAAACGAAAGCGCTCAATGCTGCATTTCATTTGATCGAGCGTTTCCCGAATTCGCCGGTGGTATATTTGTCACTGGTGGATACTGCTCCTTTCATAACGCTTCACAATGCAATTCTTTCGACGCCAATCCGATTCCGAGCTTCTCCGTTTCCATTTGGGCCACATTGCACGATCAGGCCACCCAGCGCGGGCACGCTGGATGAAGCAGAATTTCGGCGTATCGCGACTCTGTCAGTTCCACGAAGCCCATTTCTTCTGGAGAGCATGTCGGTCTATGAACTCGATAGCGTTAATCGCGAATGCCGACTTCTCTACCGGACGATATTGACTGGCTGTTAGGCGCGGTTCAACGAGGCGTTGCAGGAGCGGCTATTGATGCTACGTCGAATGGAAACGTTCTAAGCGGGATGAAACTAGAGCATTTTTCACGCGACTTTAGCGGCATATTGAATGGTTTGGTGCTGTAACAGTGGCACTAAAGTGCCACCGCCGGTTCAAAATCACGCTACGTTAAGATGAAAAATGCTCTAGTTATGTAAGCGATTTGAATGAACAACCCGGCCCAAGGGCGGGGGCTAAACGAGGAAAGATTCAATAGCGCGTAGGTATTGTGCCGGTAGTTCTTCCGAAGTATGACGGGCCATTATGTCGAAAGTACGCGTTCAAAGTTTTGCAATTTCTCTCGACGGTTTCAGTGCGGGGCCACACCAGGATTTGCAGAATCCGCTCGGGGTTAATGGGGTGGAGCTGATGGAATGGTTCTTTCCCACGCGCGTCTTTCGAACCATGCATGGGCAGAGCGGGGGCGAGACTGGGATTGATAATTCGACGGCTGAGAAAGGGTTTGAAAATGTTGGGGCGTGGATTATTGGGAGAAATATGTTTGGACCGGTGCGCGGGCCGTGGGTGGATGAAAGTTGGAAAGGTTGGTGGGGAGAGGAGCCGCCTTATCATGTGCCGGTGTTTGTATTGACGCACCATCCGCGCCCGTCTTTGCAAATGAAAGGTGGGACCACATTTCATTTCATCACCGATGGCATTCATGCTGCGTTGGAGCAAGCCAAATCCGCCGCTGGCGAACGCGATATCCGAATTGGCGGTGGCGTGGCGACGGTGCGGCAATATCTGCAAGCCAGATTGATCGATGAACTGCATCTGGCGCTGCGTCCTGTCATTTTTGGTTCTGGGGAAAATCTTTTCGCGGGGATGGATTTGAGGTCGCTGGGATATGGGTGCGAAAAATCGGTTGAGGGGGAGCGGGCGAATCATGTGTTTTTGCGACGGGATTGAGTTTTGTAGGATGAGCATGGCCCATCTTTTAGATATGGTGGGCAGTGCCCACTCTGCGAAACTGTTGCACGATCAGTCAGTGCTTATTTTCATACTGACAACACGATGCGATTTCGCAATTTCATGATCGCAGTTATCGTCTGCTTTTGTGCGGTAGGTCCCATTCTCGGCATTTATTTCGAGTTTGCATCTATTATATCAGGCATGATGGCTTTTGGCGGACCTCGCCCACATCTTACAAGTCTAGATCGGGTAATTATTTTCTTTGTTAACTATCCATTTCGGGGTCACATGTCATCTGCTTTTCTTAATGGTCTGTTTTGGGGATTTATCTTGTCAGTATGTTTTGCTATTGCATTTTCGGTTATCTATGTGCGGTTCAACCCAAAAGCAGACTCACGTATAAATGCTCGTGGCGTTGAGATAATTAATAATCACGATGGAGATGCGGCATAACTAACTGGTGGAATAACTTGGCCGTCAGCCACTCTCACGGAATAATTAAGCTTTCTTTCCCATTGAATTTCGTTACATTGACATTGCTTCCGCTTGATTTATACTCTCCGCCCTTCTACGCTCCCGGTGCGCGCTGGCGGTCTAACCATTGGACGCTTACCGAATTGTGGAAGTAAACGCTGGCATAGCTCAGCGGTAGAGCGCCACCTTGGTAAGGTGGAGGTCCTGGGTTCAAGCCCCAGTGCCAGCTTTTTGAGGTGACAGCCGAAGCCGTAGGGTGTAGGCAGAGGGCGGCCATCATTTAGAGGTTTAAGTGATTGCCGCCTACTGCCTACCGATGAAAACCCGTCGCGTCGGTTGTCTATATATTTTTAGGATTTAAGGCGGCCTCGACAACCGCCTGCATCAGTGAGGTAAAGACAATGGCCAAGGGTGTATTTGAACGCACAAAGCCGCACGTTAACGTCGGCACCATCGGACACATCGACCACGGCAAGACCACGCTTACCGCGGCCCTCTCGGCCCGGTCGGCGAAGAAGTTTCCCGCGGTTGCTGCCAAGGCTTATAAGGATATCGCCAAGGGCGGTACCGAACGCGACGCCACCAAGACGGTGACCATCGCTGCTGCTCACGTGGAATATGAGAGCGACAAGCGCCACTATGCCCACGTCGACTGTCCGGGCCACGCTGACTACATCAAGAACATGATCACCGGCGCCGCTCAGATGGACGGGGCGATCCTCGTCGTCTCGGCTGCGGACGGCCCGATGCCACAGACTCGCGAGCACATTCTCCTGGCTCGTCAGGTCGGCGTGCCGAAAATCGTGGTGTTCCTTAACAAGATCGACCTCGTCGATGATCCGGAATTGCTGGATCTGGTCGAGATGGAAGTTCGTGAATTGCTCACCAAGTACGGATTCCCGGGCGATGATACCCCGGTGATCCGCGGTTCTTCGCTGCCGGCCCTGCAGAACCCGGGCGACGATGCGGCTTGCAAGCCGATCGATGAACTGGTCAAGGCGCTGGATGAGTATGTTCCGATTCCACAGCGTGAAGTTGATAAGCCGTTCCTGATGCCGATCGAAGACGTGTTCTCGATCAAGGGCCGCGGAACGGTCGGCACCGGTCGTATCGAACGCGGCAAGGCGAAAGTCGGTGATACCGTCGAAATCGTCGGTCTCAAAGACACGCGCAACACCGTCGTTACTGGTATCGAAGCGTTTAATAAGACGATGGACACCGGCGAAGCTGGTGAAAACGTCGGGGTGCTGCTGCGTGGCGTGGAAAAAGAAGATCTCGAGCGCGGCCAGGTGTTGGCGGCTCCGAAGTCGATCACGCCGCACAAGAAGTTCACTGGCGAAGTGTACATTCTGACCAAAGAAGAGGGCGGCCGTCATACGCCGTTCTTCACCGGCTACCGTCCCCAGTTTTACTTCCGTACCACGGACGTGACTGGTACGGCCAAGCTGCTCGGCGGCGCGGAAATGTGCATGCCCGGCGACAACGTCTCGATCGAAGTCGAACTCCAGGCCCCCATCGCCATGGAAGAGAAGCTCCGCTTTGCTATCCGCGAAGGTGGCAAGACGGTGGGCTCGGGCGTTGTGACGAAGATTTTGGAATAAGTTGTAACCATCAGGAAAGCCCACGGATAGCCATCCGTGGGCTTCCTTTACCTTTAGAGGCTTTTATGGCCAAAGATAATCGCGAAATGGCGTGGCTCCAGTGCACGAGCTGCAACGATCTGAACTACCGCACCGAGATCAAAGTGATCGGCGGGGCTCCGAAGATCGAGCTCAAGAAGTATTGCCCGCGCGAAAAATCGCATCAGATGCATAAGCTGAAACGAAAATGAGCGAGTTGCCAGTTGTTAGTTGCCAGTTGCCAGCGAAGAAATTCTTGCTGGCAACTAACAACTGGCAACTGGCAACTGCTCCGCTTTACGCCAGTAGCTCAATTGGCAGAGCGGCCGTCTCCAAAGCGGCAGGTTGGGGGTTCGATTCCCTCCTGGCGTGTTTAATGAATAAGGATGAATTATGAAGGATGAAGGATGAAAGAAATAGATAAAGCTGCGGATGGTATTCGCGGTGATGTGAGCTTTTTTCATTCTTCATCGTTCCGCTTTCATCCTTGAATTTATTTATGGCAGTAACCAAAGAGAAGAAAATGGCTAGCACCGCGATCACTGCTCCGGACGATGATGATGATCGCAAGCCGACGCGCCAATCGCCGCCGAAATCCAAGGATGATGCGGGCGAAGGATTTTTCACGATCCGCAAGCGCGGGCAGGGATATTGGACGCGCATGCTGACGTCGCTCAGTGCAGCGGTACTGGTCGCGTTGACTGCGAATTTTCTATATACGGATGTGTTGATCAGCGTCAGCTCGCGCGCCCGGATTATTGGCGTAACTGTTTTTGTTGTTGTCGGCTCGCTGTTTACCTGGTGGCTGATCAATCGTCAGCAGAGCGTCGAATTTCTGATCGCCACGGACAGTGAGATGAAAAAGGTGAACTGGACCACGCGCGAAGAGCTGATCGGCTCGACCAAAGTGGTCATCCTGTTCATGTTTTTCATTGCCTTTTTCCTTTTCGCAGCCGACGTGATTTTCGGCAAGTTGTTCCAGGTATTAACTATCTTGAAGTTTGGCCCCTTCGGTTGATTACGAGCCTATTATGCAATTCTTCGTCCTCCGCGTCGCATCGAATAAAGAAGACCAGGTTCGCGAGAAGCTTTCGCGCAAGGTCAAGATCGAAGGCCTCGAGGCCCACATCAACCGTATCCTCGTGCCCACGGAGCGCGTGCGCTCGATGAAGGGCGGAGTGCGCCGCGAATCCGACCGCAAGCTATATCCTGGCTATGTCTTTATCGAACTCGAATTGGACAAAGATGGCCGCATTCCGGATCAGGTCTGGTTCATGATCAAGGAGACCGAAGGAGTTGGCGATTTCATCGGGTCCAATGGCAAGCCGACGCCGATGAGCCCCAAGGATCAGTCCAAAATGCTCGAGGAAGCCGAGCGGCCCGACGAAGGCCCGTCGCTCAAGACCGAATACAAGAAGGGCGACAAGATCAAGGTCATGAACGGCGCCTTCCAGAATTTCGAAGGGGAAGTGGACGAAATCATTCCTGACAAGGGGACCGTGCGAATCATCACCACCATCTTCGGCCGACCTACGCCGCTGGAGTTGGAGTATTGGCAGATTGAGAAGGTTTAAGTTCTTTTTCTTGCTTGATCCAAATTCAACGGTATATTAATTGGCGTACACTATTTGAGGTGCGCTTATGACTGATCCAATCCAAATTGGCGTTGTTCACGTTCAGTGAGTTGCTGGTTCGCACACGAGCCAAGACGCCCCAATCTTAATCTGAACCGGCTTTGAGTACGCGCTTGCTGAAAGGCACTTCGCGCACCTATCACGAGGCGGACTCTTTACCGAGTCCACATCAACAGAGATTAAATATATGAATAAGCAAATCCTCTCCACGTGGAGAGACTGCGCAACGTTTCCAGCGCAATCATCAGTGCTAGATGAACGGGCGCTATTCGAACGTATTCAGCCGGCCTATGACTAGCCTTCGCCGGCAAGATCGTTGCGTTTTTTTTGTCGCGGCGATTCGGACGTGTATCAGATTGTGACCGACGCAGGGATATTTTATTTGAAGATTGCCCGGCCGCCGACGACCAAAGCTCGTTGCGAAGCCGAGGCCCTGCTGCTCGTTGACCTCGTCGCGGCCAAGCTGCCGGTTGTATGTCCGATACCGCTCCGGCAAGGTGGATACGCGCAGGAAATCTCGGCCGGCGAGGGCGTCCGGCCAACCCTGCTGTTTCCAGCTGCACCACTTTCGCCAGTTCAACTGTCAGATCCTGACCAAGCGCGTCAATTCGGCCAGTTATTAGCTAACTTTCATGAGATAACCGATCGAAGGGCAATCGATCCGGATCTGCCGAAAGCCGATCCGCGTGGAGCATTCCAATGGATTGAGCAGATTGTCGCCGGTATTGACTTGTCCAGCGAGCTGCGGGACGGCCTTTATCGAGCGGCTGACAAGATCGTCCAGATTTACTCTACGTTGCCGCAATCAGCGCCGGCGTACGGAATAATTCATGGAGATTTGGCACGCTGCAATATCCGGCAGGATGCCGATGGTCGTCTCACACTGTTTGATTTCGGTGCCGCGCAATATGGCTGGCGCGCCAATGAACTGCTCAATGTCTGGTCAACAATGCTATCGCAACCCGCGCCGCAACGGCATGAAGAGCTTTGGGCTGCATTTATTTGTGGATACTCGTCCTTGGGGACCCTGCCCAAAAATACGGAGGCGCTTAAGCCGTTCTATCGATTGGCCCGCAAACTAGCCACAATGGCATACATCTGCGGCACGCTAACACTCCGCAGAGGCATCGAACCAATCAGCGAGAACAACATTGCCCAGCAAGCAAATGAAGTCATTCAAATGTTTGGAGGATTATCTTCTTTTCAGGAACACTAACTATGAATATTCAAATCAAACACGATCTTACGGGAATTAACTGGAACGAGTTGGCCAATTTGTATTGGGAAGGAATGGTCGCGGAATTGCTCAGAATTCCTCGGCCGCAAGCAGAGGCATGGGAAAAATTCGCAGCGGAAAACCGGCTGGAACTGGAAAACAGCGATCATGTCTGTCTGGCTTATGTCGAGGAACGATGCGTCGGGGCCGTGCATGCGCTGAGCGATGGCGTGCGCGATGCAGCAATTTTCGGACTCGTGGTGCATCCGGAATTTCGCCGGCGCGGCATAGCAACGCAATTGGTGCAGGAATTACTTGCCGATCTCGGTCCGGTATCTATCCTGGTTCGGCCCGATGCGGCATCGGCGCCGATCTTTCGGAAGTTTGAATTTCGCGCTCTTAGTGACGTGATGGCGTTAAGACATGAATCATCGTAAAGGGCGATCAAAGTTATATCGAGAAGTTGCAGGTGTCGTCATTAACTGCAAAGCGCTTGCGAGCTAAAGGATTTATTATAATTCCCAGCATGTCTCTCCCGGACCCATCCATGGTGAAGGTCGCTCTGATTGCTGCGGCGACGCTGGAGGTTTGCGTGGGTTGGGTGCCACTGGTGATCGCACGGCATCGCGGGGCGAAATTGACCTGGTTGATTGCTCTGTGCGGGTTTTTGACTGCGCCGGTGCCACTGCTGGTTGGCGGGGCGGTTTTCTGGTCGTTACTGGCTCCAACGAAAGTAGCGCAGGGGCCAGGATTTCCAGTGGAACAAAAATAAAGCCGATGGTATTGGCGGAACGAATAAGCCTGCCGATACCATCGGCGGCCTTTTTTTAGTAACTGATCAGCTTGTGGCGGAGCGGTTCGGTGAGTGGGATCGCAGCAAGTTTGGCAGCGATTTTTTTAGAAGCTGCGCCATGGCCGTAGATGTTGGCGCGGGGGAAACGGCCTACCCTTAGACATTTTTTGATTGCGCGGGCAATGGCGGGCGCAGAATAAGGCGCGTGAAAGACATTGGGGCCGTGCTCGCGGCCTTGTTGGCGGGGGCCGATGTTGAGGACTGGGGTGCCGAAGGAGGCGGCTTCAATAATTCCTGAAGACGAGTTGCCGATCAGAATCGAAGCGTCGCGCAATAGGGCGAGGAAATTGGCGCGGGGGATATTGGGATGGAATACTGCATTTGGATCATTTGCATGGGATTGCCAGCATTTGAGAATGCCGGCGTGGCCTAGGTCGTTATTGGGGTAAATAATTACTAGCTTTGGGAAAATTACCCGAGCAGTTTTGTAGATGGTTTGAGCGCGTAAAAACTCGGCTTGCTCGTTTGCTTCAATGGGATGAAGAGCAATCAGTGCAAATGGGTCGGGCGCGCGAGGAATTTGTCGGGCTATTTCGACGATGCCATCGATGCCAGGGGAGCCGACGCAATGGATTCGCCAAGAATCTTCGCCGAGTTTTTTGATTCGCTCGGCCGAATTTTTGGTGGCGGGAAAATGGATGTGCGATAGCTTGGCGATGGCGTGACGCAGGGAATCGTCGACTTGGCCGAGGGCTCGATCGCCGCCGTGGATGTGGGCAACGGGAATGCCGGTGAGGTGGGCGGAGGTGGCGGCAGCGAAGGCTTCGACGCGGTCGCCGACGACGAGAACGATATCGGGTTTAAATTTGGCGAAAGCACGAGCGAGGTTGGCGATGGCTAGTCCAGTGGATTCTGCTAAGGCCCCTGCTTGATTCGAAACTTTCCAGGGTACGACGGCGTCGATTTTCCAACCGGCTTTGCGAATTGCGCTCAGAGAATTGCCATGCTTTGCCGAGAGATGCATGCCGGTGGCGACGATTTGCAGGTGGCAGCGTTTTTGGATTTGGCGCAGCGTCGATTCCATGAGGCCGAACTCGGCGCGCGTGCCGGTGACAAAACATATTGTCCTGCGATTCTTCCTCAACAGCGGGGACGAAACCTCGTCCCGGAATTCCGGGAGTCGTTGACTCCCGGCTATTGTTGGAACTGAAGTGCGTTTACGCGGCATGTTTGAGGGCGCTGGCGAGCATGTCGGGTTGCAGGATCGTGCTAGCGGGAATCGCGCGCGAGGTCCGCTCGCCGATGGTTTGCAGGTAATCCGCTGCGGAGATGCCAGTGCCGGGGCGTTGGATGATCAGGTCGGATTCGGCGATGACGTGGCCGGCGGGAAGATCGCGCGCGGCTACGAGACTTTGACGGGATAGCGCGCGGACGTTTTCTTCAGTCGTGAGAACTTTTTTGGAACCGCGGCCGAGCATCGTTTCCGCCTCGCGGATGAGACGAACATATTCGTCAAACTCGGCGGGATCGCTGCTGGCGGAGTGATCGGGGCCCTGGGCGCGACGGTTATAGGTTAAATGTTTCTCCACAACGCAGGCCCCTGCTGCTACCGCAAGCGCTCCGCTGATAATCTGCGTGGTGTGATCGGAATACCCCACGGGCACATCGAATGCCTCGGCTAGCTGTAATATCCAGCCCAGATGTGCGCTCTGCGCGGGAGCGGGATAACTGCTCACGCAGTGCAGAAAGGCATAGTCGCTGCTCCATTCCTCGAGCCAACTGGCGGTCTTAAGCAACTCACCCATCGTGGCGGCGCCGGTTGAGATGAGCAGCGGTTTGCTATTTTTCGTCGCGGCCTGCAGCAACGGATAATTCACGCAATCGGGAGAAGCGATCTTGATCGCAGGGAGATTCAGCGCTTCGATCACCGAAATATCGCTCAGCGAAAACGGCGTGGCCAGTGGAACCATTTTGTACTTGCGAATGGCGGAAACGATTTGCGCGAGTTCCACGGCGGGCAATTCATATCGTTCCAGCATCTCTGCGGGATCGGAATCGGTTACGCGCTCGGCTTGATAATCGGCTAGTTTCGCGCTGCCATGCACGAGGGTTTTCGCCTGGAATATCTGTAATTTAACCGCATCGGCTCCGGCGGCGGCGGCGATCTCTACCAGTTCCAGCGCCTTGGCCAGAGAGCCATCGTGGTTGACGCCAATTTCGGCGATGACGAAAACCGGATTGCCTGGAGCGATAACCCGACCCTGAATTTCGATTGCGTTCATATAGCCTTCCTCAATTGAACCTCGTTCTGGCGCAGAACCGCTTCTGCCCAATATAAATCTCGTAAATGGTCAATCTCGACGGTTTCACCCATCTCTGTTTTGATGCCACGGCGATCTGTGCCGAAAAAAGCGTGCGGATCGTTGGGAAATTGCTTGCCGCGCAGCATCGAAGAGCGCGAGACAGCAACCACCGCGCCGTCATGCAGGAACAACTCTTCCAGATCCTGGCGACGATGAATCGAACCTGGATGCAAAGCTTCGACACGATCATTATTTAATTTTGACATCCAGGCGGGGTGCCATTTGCCAACCGGGCAGAAAGACCGGACGGAATCGCAACCGGTGCGATCCAACATTTCCAGTGCGCGATCGATTACGCCTTCGCCGCGGATGGGTACGTTGCCATAGAGAACAACCAAGGCGTCCGCGACAAACTGATGCTCGCTTTCCATGGTCTCCATGGCATGCAGCATCACATCCTGCACCGACGCATCGGCGGTCGCGAGCTCCGGTGGGCGATTGATCACCTGCAATCCATTATCACGAGCGATTTTTTTGATTTGCCAGCCATCGGTGGAGGCAACGATTTTGTCGATATGGTGGGCGCGACGAGCGTGCTGAAAGGTGTATTCGATCACCAATCGGCCACACAGGTCGAGCAAATGCTTATTGGGCAAACCCGCGCTGCCAGCACGGGCGAGGATGACTCCTAGAGTTTTCACGGGCGATACCACTCCTTGCAGGAAGCGCACAGAGAATGCTTTTGCCATTGGCCCTGGGCATGGTCAGCTCGCAATTGCGAAGCTGGGCCGTTCCAAATCTTCAGGGCAGTTTCTGTTTTGATTTGTCCGAGAACCTGACGGGCAAAAACATCGTTGTCGCAACTGACGATCTGGCCATCGCTGAGGATGGTCATACGATGGTTCAGGCGAGCGCAGGCTTTTCGTTTGGGCGGGGTCATGTCGGAGAGGGAGGGGGAAGCATCGTCAAAAATTGTCGGGCCGGTGATGACGGCGGTGCCGAGCGCCTTGAGCCACTGGTCATACCAAGGTTCCATTTCGGTGAAATTCTCGCGGCATTTAACAAAAGTCGGCACGACAATGGGCGTGCCTCGGCCTAATCCCTGCCGACGCAGAACAAGCTGCTTAATGTTTTGAATGACGGTTTCGTAACCGTTGATGCCCATCAATTTTTGATATGTACCGGGTGTAAGAGCAGGAATATTGACTGAGATTATGTCGATACCTGCTTCGACCAGACCTGCCACCTGAGCTGTATCCAATTCATATAGGTCGGTTTCGACGTGGATGGCGGTAATGCCGACGGCGCGGGCTGATTCGACGATTTCGAAAAAGTTTGGATGGCAAAGCGGATCGCCGACGCCGCCTAGGGTGAGGCGCAAATCATCAATGGATCCGAATTCCTGGAAGATTTTTTGCGCAAGTTCGATGGTTAGGTCTGGTCGAGCGATGGGAAAATGCTTTGCCGAGCCAAATGCGGGGAATGTGGAACGGCAGGTGGTGATTTCCAGCATCAACTCGCGCGGGCAGTCGGCTGTTTGCACGGTCGAGCCTATAGAAGATTTGTCTTCGAATCTTTGAATCTGCCGAATCGAATTCAATTTGAAATGGCGCGTGGTGCGCGCCATTTCGGTCGGCACTTCGACGCATGCTTCTCCGGCGATAGGATCACGGCTGGGGCGATCGGGAAGATAATGCAGAAGTTTACCGGGATGCTGATCGGCATTGGCGAGTTGGAGCAGCAGGGAACTGCGCAATAGCACGCCACATAGCCCTGGCGCGGCTTGCGTGAATACCATGTCCAAATCAGGCCTTTGCTCCGAGCGATCCAGAACTTTTTCGATCAAATTAAGATCCAAAGCCCCGGCAGCGGGATCAATGAGCAATACATCACGATCGCCGACGAGTTCAGCAATCCATTTGCCATGAAAGCCGATATCAAAATCGCAGCTCTGTAAAAGTCCACCGCGCCAGCCGTCCATCCACCGGCCCGCAGCGGCAATCGCATCCAGAGATGCAACCGCTCTGCGCCGACCCTTGCACGCCAAAGTGCACCAGGAAGCATCCTTATCGACAGCCAATGCTTTTACGGCTTCAGCCACTGCCGGCGATTGATCATCCCAGCAAAGAATGAATGCAGAATTGACACCGGAAATTTTTGATACTTGTGCGAGTGTCGATGACAGAACCGGCTTTCCTTGGAATGACCGGGTAGCGCTATTGCCGCTAGCCGATTCGTGTAGCATCGAGATGATCGCGATCGGTGCACTCATGCCGCCAAGGCCTTTCTCGTCTCCAGTCGCCCTGCTACTTCGTCCATCAATGCAATAAATGGCACAACGGCTTCCATCACGGATTGCACATTTTCGATGTCGCGTAGGAGTTGTTGCCGCTGTCGTTCAATACCGGTCAGTTTAGAAGCGGCGATCTGCCGATCCGCCTGGAAACGTCGTAGTTCAGTGGTTTGTGTTAATTGCGTAACCAGCTCATAAGTTGCGCCGAATTCGTTCATCTGCCCGCGCAGCTGATCAATTCGGGCGATTAGTTGATTCACACGATTCTGGTCCGACAGGTGATCGCGTACTTCATGCAGCAATGGCAAAGTGGCTTCGGTGATAGTGCGGATTTTTTCTGCTTCATCGCGGCGACGGAGAATACATTGCCGAGCCTCTTCGGTGCGGTCGCTCGCTGATTCAAAAGGATTTTCATAGGGCTCGCGGAGCGGCTGAGTGCAGAATTGCTCCAATGCGTCGGCCAATTTCAT
This sequence comes from Tepidisphaeraceae bacterium, assembly GCA_036490535.1. Classification (GTDB taxonomy): domain Bacteria; phylum Planctomycetota; class Phycisphaerae; order Tepidisphaerales; family Tepidisphaeraceae; genus DASXDR01. Next base: position 24,431 of record DASXDR010000156.1, read on the forward strand.
CACGTGCGTTCCGAGCTTACGCGCCCCGCCTTCGCTGGCGTCGATTATTTTCGCTTTGCTTTGTGAGAAATCACGTTCGAATTGCTGGAGATAGGTGTAGAGCCGCTCTTCGGTGTACATGGAGTTGCCATGGATATCGGGGATTCGCCGCAGGATTTGTTTTTCGCGGACGATCTGCTCCCACTGTTTCATTTCCATCGTGCAGAAGCGCGAAATCTCCGGCTGCCAGACATTGTCATAGCTGGTGCCAGGGGTGTAGCAGAGCCCGTCGGAAAAACCCAAATCCTGTCCGACGAAAATAATCGGATCGCAACCTAAAAATTCGGCCAGATAAAATGCCAAGTGTGCTACCGTTGCTCCAGCGCGAAGCGCGTTCTTATTGATTTGAATCTCGCGCACGAGAGCTTCAGCAAAGGTATTGCCCAGCAAACTTACGCGTCCGGGAAATAATTCGAAAATCCGATCTGATGCCTTGGGTTCGGCGATCAATTCGCTGCTCAATTTTGCTGGAAGATTTTCAAAAAATCGTGTGCAGATTTCGTGATAATCCAGCGAGGTTACGTAATTGGGCTCTATGCCCGTTTCCAAGAGCGGCTTGAGCGTGGTCTGCACTGCAATCAAAACCGCTTTTCCATTGGCGGCAGAAAGCAGATGTTTATTCTTTCGCAAGCTTGGCCCCGCTGAAACAATAATCGCCGGCTCACCGCGATGCCGGTCTTTCAGCCGTGCCAAACTGGGAGCATTCACATACCAGCCGATATTCCGCGCAACATTTTCCGCGGTCTTTCGCCCGTTTAATATCAAAGTCTGAATGCTTGTTTTTGCGTAAGCACGAAACTCATTTAGCCAATTTTTGATCTGCTTATGGAACGCTTCGTGCAACTGCACGCTGGCGCGATGCTCGAGTGTTTCCATCCCACTCACGACCAGCGGCATGTGCGATTGCAGCCGGGTGAAAAGATCTCCTTTATCTGCCTGAGGAAAAAACAGGACTCGCCCCGAGTCAATCAATTGCGACAGATCGCGCGCGAACATAGCCGTGCGGATCATTTTCAGATCAGGCTCGAACACGCAAAAAAATGATTCGCTGCTGGCTGATTCGAAGAGCAATTGCAGGTGATACCCCAATCCCAGCCCGTGCACCGCAAAGATGTAATTCGCATCGGCCTTGACATGGCTGACCATCCGCTGTGCTTCGCCCGACGGATCATAACGGCTGTGCAGATAGATTTGCCCCCCCTGCTCATTGGGCAAGGAAACCGTATACTCGCCATTGCGCGTGGGTTCCGTAGGATAAATCGCATCGTCATCTTCAATGGCTGCAGCCAGCGCGGGGTCCATATCCCACAGCGATGCCAGATTCGCCAGGTAAGGCGCATCTGTCGGCAAGGCATAGGTCGAGGATTTTTCCGTGATTTCGAGCATTTTTACCAGTTGCGGCCGCCACGCAGGTCCGCTGTAATCTATTATCGGACGTTTGCACGTAAAATATTTAGACCTATGTATGATCTGCTCTTCTCAACCCCGTGGTGGCTCCCAACGCTGATCATTGCCTTGGGAATCGCCTTATTTATCGGCGCAAACAATCGCCAGGCGACGGCTTTGCGGAATGTCGCACTAGCGGTGCTGGCCATCGGCATCATCCTGCCGATTGTGAGCTATTTGGTTGAAACCGATAAGGAAAAAGTTGACCGGCATACGCACGAACTGGTCGCTGAAATCGTCTCCAGCAATTGGCCCGTCGTGCAATCCCTGCTCGATCCGCAAATCACTTTCGCCCATCTGCACGGCCCCAACCAGATTGTTCAGGCGCTACAATCCGCCCAACAAAATGTGCATGTCACCTCGGCTCATATCGCTCAGACTCGCATCGACGCTTCGCCCGACGTGATTTCTGAAAACATCGAAGTTTACACGATGCAAGAGCAGACTCTGGATCGGCCCATTCTCACCGGCTGGCGTTTGGACTGGGTGCCGACACCGGACAATAAGGATTGGAAACTGATCAAAGTCGAACCGCTCGGCTCCAGCCAGATTCGTGCTGAGGATGTCGCCTCACACATTCCCGGTGCGTGATCAGACAAATCAGATTTGTTCCCACTTCTTCATCAACACCCCATTGGTCAGATCAAACTGCAATGGTGTGATGGTCACATACCCATCGCGGAGTGCTGCCATGTCGGTGTCATCTTCGCTGCTGCCAAAACTGAAATAGGATAAATTCCAGAAATATTCTCGTCCGCGCGGGTCGGTGCGCTTTTCGTAGCTGTCGATCCAGGGGACTGTACATTGCCGCACAACACGAATGCCCGCCGGCGCCGTGCCTGGAGCGAGTGCCGGGACATTGATATTCGCCACTTCGTGTTTACCCAGGCCGGCTTTCAATACTTTCTCGATCGCCGGCATGGCCATCTCGGCACACCAATCAAACGCTGGCTCTTTTTTTCCATCAATATGCATCGAGACCGCAATGGATGGTACGCCTAGAAAAGCCGCCTCGATCGCCGCTGCTACCGTGCCGGAATAGAGCACGGCAATACCAGCATTGGCACCGGCATTCATGCCGCTGATTACCAGATCGGGCTTGCGCGGGAGCAATTGATCCATCGCCACCTTCACGCAATCCGCCGGCCGACCATGCACGCTGATCCCTTCAAATACATTTTCAACTTTGACCTTACTGGTCAGGAGCGGCACGTCGAGTGTGATGCCGTGACCTGTGGCGCTTTGCACGGTTTCTGGAGCGATTACATGCACGTCGCCCAGCTTCTTAATCTGCCGATACATCGCAGCAATCCCGGGGGCACGGATACCATCGTCATTAGTTAACAGAATCATCATCGCGACAGAGTATAATCGAAAACACGAAGGCGGAAGGATCAAGGATGAAGGATGAAAAAAACCCAAATGCGATCCGCTTGAACCGGGAGCAAGCGAGAGCTGTTGATAAGATCGCTACGGATAAATATCGGATGCCGAGTATTATCCTGATGGAAAATGCTGCTCGACAAGCTGCCGATTTTGCTGAGAAAATTGTTGCGAAAAATACGGCCCGCTTTCAAATCCTATGCGGCCCCGGCAACAACGGGGGTGATGGCCTAGCCATGGCCCGACATCTTCATCGCCGCGGGCATCGAGTCGAAATCCTCTTGCTCGCCGATCCAGCCAAATACAAAGGCGATGCGTTGATCAATTGGAATATTGTTCAAGCCATGCAGATTCCCCAGGCACCGCTTACCTCAAAAAGTAGATTCGCCGCGGATTTACTGATTGACGCCCTTTTTGGTACTGGGCTCACCGAAGCACCGCGCGATCCGTTCGCCCGAATCGCTTCAAGCGTGAACGATTCAAGCATCCCTATCCTGTCCATAGACATTCCGAGCGGTTTGGATTGCAACACTGGTACTTCCCTTGGCCCGGTGGCAATCCGCGCTGCTCACGCCATCACCTTCGTTGCCGAGAAAATTGGCTTCGCTAATCCAGCGGCCGCGCAATATCTCGGCCAAGTTTCCGTCGCCGACATCGGCTGTCCTAAAGAATGCATTAACGAAGCGTTAAGCATGCAATAATTATTCCCCGCTATTTTTGCGCCTCTTCCTCGAAGCGATAATCCCCCGCTCCCACTACGCATTTGACCGCATGCTCTTGCTCTTGAACTGCCAGTATGCCCTCGACACTGGCGTTCGTGGGCCACACCTGCTTTTCCGATTCTTCTATTCTTATTTGTTCCTGCAATTTTGGAATATAAATACTCGCCTGGCTATTCGCTGGCACATGCAACGAGAGAGAAAAACTCCCGTCTGATTTCTTTTCCCATCGCGTGCGGATGATTCCTTTTACCGTCGGCATCGCTTCTTCGGCAAAGTTCAACCCCGATACTGCTGGCCTGACATCGAACGTCGCGAATCCTCCGCTGGTCGGCTGAATGCCGCAAATATATTTCTGAAACAGATAGCCCGGATAAGCCGTCCACGCGTGATTCACTTCGCCACTTTGCAAATCAAAACTCTCCCAATTCGCCTGATTGGCATCCAGCATCGGGCGATAGCGAGCTAAATCGCGAACAGCAAAATTGCCGCCATCGGCATTGAGTAATCCACTATACAACGCATCGCCACCATAGCCACCGATGTTTGGCTTACCTGCTTTTTCGATCAACTCCAGAATTTTTGGCTGAAGTGCGGGCGGCACGATATCAAACCGTAACGCCCATGCGGATGCGAGCGGAAAAAATTCCTTGCGATCCTTACGCGCCAGATAATATTCACCATTGAATAAATGCTTGTTAATCCCTGCCTTCACTTCCTCCGCCTGCCATAAATAATCTCTTTCTTGGCTCGGCTTCCCCAAAGCCGAACAAATCCGTGAAGCAATGCATAGATCTTCGTAATATTGGCAAGCTGTCGCGATATTAAAACCGCCGCTGGGCATATTCCCGCCGGCATAATCGGAAATGCGCCAGCCGGGCGGATTGATCAATTTGCTATTAGGATCCTGGGAAGTTTTCAGCCAAATGAGCAAATGCTCCACGCGCGGAGCCATTTCGCGGAGCAATTGTTTGTCGCCGGAAAAAAGATATTGCTGCCACAACAGCATCGGCCAATACATCGCCCATTCCGGAATCACGTGCGAATAGACCGATGGCGCACAGGCCGGAAAACTCCCATTGGCAAATTGCTTGGCGGCATAATCGCGGACAACTTTGTCCATCATTGTTGTATCGCGATCGTTGTAGAGCAGAACATTGCCGATGTTCCAACTATCCGCCAGCCAGGGCGATTGCTCGCGATTTGCATCCACACTGATGATCCCCTGCTGAATATTCTGCTGCGCCGAACGAACACACATCGCATAAATCGCATTTAGCAATGGATTGGAACATTTAAACTGCCCGACAAAGTCCGCATCGCAATACGCCCACATCCCGCGCACATCATCAGCCCGCAAGGGCCCCGCGAATCCGGTTATTCTCAATTCCTGAAATGATGTGTGCCTGCCAAAATCCGCATCCCACGTCTCATTACCGCCCGAACAAATACATTGATCCCATCCCGCAGGGTTACGCTCTCCGTTCATTTGGAAATATTCCACACGGACAACATCACCCGGGTGATTGGCATGCAGAGTCAACTTCGGCCAACCATCGATGCACTTTCCAAAATCGACCAACCAGGCCCCATCCTTCTCCGTGATTTTGACTGGTATCAGTTTCGCCTGCTCTCGTTCCAGAGGCGCAACTTGCGCAAACAAATGATAGTTCGGCCGATCCACCGCGCTCGCTGCCGCCCAATGCAAATCATCAAACCCAGAATTCGCCCACCCCTTTGGCTCAAGCCGCGAATCAAAATCTATCGCCGCCCGATTGCGATACCGCCCCACAAAATAGGTTGGATTGCTCTCAACAAATGGCGTGTGCGCCAGCACTTTCCAGGATGTATCCGTGCCAATGATCGCTTTGGTCCCATCGGGATAATCCAGATGCGCCTCAAGGAGAAAGGCGGGCTCTCCATTTACACCGGAATCGAACCAGGTGCCTTGCCAGTGCGTCTTCGCTGCCAAAACGTTCTCTCCCTGCCTCACCAGATTGGTGATATCGAATCCGTTGTATTGCCCGTATGCATATGGATCACAACGCGCTGGCCCTCTGCCTACTAACTTTCCGTTCACATAAAGCATGTAATCGTTGTGCGCGGTGACATAAACCTTGGCTAACTTTGGCTTCTCCTGCACCGTAAACGTCTTACGAAAGAAGGCAAAATTATTTTCGTTGGTTGTTCCGTCCCAAACGAACTGCGCTCTCCACCGATCCAAACCTGTATCAAAACATGAGGGCGCGCTATATGGGCTGACCAATCCTTTCTGATCCCAGATTCGCACCTTCCACCAGAATCGCTGGGTCGGAGGTAAGGCTGGACCGTCGTACGGTAGCGACGCGGATTGTTCGGAATTAATTTTGGCACTGTCCCACCAATTGGCTTTTTGATCATTCAAGGTTTCCGGATCGTTAGAAATTAAAATCTGATAGGCAGTCTGCTTTGCGCCGCGTTCGTTATCTGCCATCTGCCAGGAGAATTGCACGTTATTACGGTCCACCGCAAGCGGATTTCTTACTCCATCGACTAATAAGTCTGTGAGTTCTGACTGCGCAGCGGCTGCTTTGCATGGCAGCAAAGCAATGCCAATCGCCAGGGAAATGAATACTGTTGAAAAGATTTTCCGCATCGAAAGAAATCTACGCTCGCGATCCTGCAAAGCAAATCGCCGCGGCATTCGCCAACGATGAATCCGATCCCATAGAATGCTCGTCAAAGGATTCGACATGACCAAACTGAGTGTCAATGTTAACAAAGTCGCGTATTTGCGCAATACTCGGCCGTATTTGAATCTCCCCGATGTTTTGCGTTTTGCCCGCATGGCCCTGGATGCTGGCGCCGCGGGCATTACCGTGCACCCTCGCCCGGACCAACGGCATGTCAAACCGGATGATGTTTACGCGGTTGCCGATCTGCTCAAGCAATATCCGCATGCGGAATTCAATATCGAAGGAAATCCTTTTTACGATTACATGCATTTCGCTGCGGAGGTGCATCCCACGCAATGCACGCTGGTTCCTGATTCGCCTGATGCGAAAACCAGTGATCAAGGCTGGGATCTATCTAAAGATATTGATCGACTCAAACCCGTGGTTAAAGAACTCAAATCGCATGGCTGCCGGGTGAGTTTGTTCATGGATCCCGGCTCAAAACATCTGGATCGTGCAGTTGATATTGGTGTGGATCGTATCGAGCTCTACACGGAGCCTTATGCTGTGCGTTTTGCCCGCAATGAATCCAATGGTGCTGCCGACTACGCGGCCACCGCGCGCGAAGCTCAAGCTGTTGGCCTGGGTGTCAATGCGGGTCACGATCTGAATCTCAAAAATCTCGGGCCTTTTCTGAGCACTGTTCCGAAAGTCCTCGAAGTCTCCATCAGCCACGCGCTCACCGCGGACGCCTTGGAGTTCGGCTGGGAAGAAACCATCAAAAGATATCTCGCTATTACCAATTTTACTTCCGCGACTCGTTGAGTCGCGGCTACTGCTGGTGTTCATCTAAGCGTTTTTCTTCCTTCATCCTTCCGCCTTCATCCTTTATCATCCCTCCCATGATTCTCCACGGCGCCATGACTGCAATGATCACCCCCTTCAAAGACGGCAAGCTGGATGAAGCTCGTCTCAAATCCCAGGTGGAACGCCAAATCCGTCTTGGTATCGATGGCCTGGTCCCCGTCGGCACCACAGGTGAATCTCCGACCCTCGATTTTTCTGAGCATGAGCGCGTGATCGAGCTCACCGTGCAATTCGCCAATAAGCGTGTCCCGGTAATTGCCGGTGTGGGCGGCAACGCCACCACCGAAGCGATTCATCTGCATAAATTTGCGAAGAAAGTTGGCGCTGATGCAGGATTGTCGGTAAATCCTTACTATAACAAACCCAGCCAGGAAGGGCTTTACCGGCATTTCATGACCTTGGCCGAAGCGGTGGATCTGCCCATAGTTCTCTACAACATCCCGGGCCGCTGCGGCGTGACCATGTCGGCGCAAACTGTCGCGCGACTCGCCGCTCATCCAAACATCATCGCCATCAAGGAATCCACTGGCGATCCCAATATGACCAGCGAGATTATGTCTCTCTGCGATATCACCGTGATTAGCGGCGATGATTCGCTGACGCTGCCGTTGATGTCGCTCGGAGCGAACGGTGTTATCAGCGTGCTCTCCAATCTGCTGCCGGATCAGGTCAAAGCGATGGTGCAACTAGCGGAGAATGGCAAATTCACCGATGCAGCTGCGATTCATCGGCGACTGTTTCCGCTAACTCGCTCGTTGTTTCTTGATGGCAATCCCGCAGGCATCAAACATGCCATGCAATTGGCCAATCTCGACACCGGCGACATGCGGCTGCCGCTCTGGCCGGCCAGTGAAGCGACCAAAAAAATTATCGCGGAATTTATGAGCAAGCTGACGGTTGTGAATTAAATTGTGCTCGCATGCCGCAACCCGAAAAGCCTCCATTGACTCGCGAAGAACGCCGCGCGCGGCGGCAGGAGCGGCGCGATAAGCAGCGGCTCGCTAATCCAGCGCGTGCTGCGAAAATGCACGCGGCGCGATTGGAAGCTGGGCGAGAACTACGACGGGGATTGCAAGAATCACGGGCCGAGGACGGCCCCGTTCTCCCGGCAGGGCAAAGTTTCGCGCGTTCGGACAGCTTTTTAGACGTAGAGGAAACCGAGAACGCTGGTGATGTTATTGCTCGCCGCTTCAACGTTGGCTGCTCTGGGTGGTTCTATTGGCAATGGCGGGGCCTGTTCTATCCAGAATCTCTGGCCACCAGCCAATGGTTTTCCTATTACGCTAGTAAATTCTCCACCGTGGAACTCAATGCTCCGTTTTACGCCTGGCCTACGGTTGCAGCGGTGCAGTCCTGGCTCCGCGCCGTCGGCAGGAAGAAATTCACCTATACCGTTAAAGTCTGCGAACTGATCACACACATTAAACGCTTCAACGGCACTGCTCGCCTCATTGAGGATTTTTATTTCATCGGCGACCTGCTCGGCAAACACATGGGCTGCTTTCTCTTTCAGCTTCCGCCGAGCTTTCATTACTCTCCCGCACGCCTAAAGCGTGTGGTCGATCAATTGGATCCAAATCGTCGCAACGTCGTTGAATTCCGGCATGCCAGTTGGTGGAATCCGCTAGTCTTTAAAGCTTTTGAAAAATCGAAAATTATCTTCTGTTCGCTCAGTGCACCGCGCTTGCCTGATGTATTCGTTCAGACGCACGATGAAATCTATTTGCGCCTGCATGGCTTAAAGCAATGGTATCGCCACGATTATTCGAGAGAAGAATTAAAATTCTGGAGTGATCGCATTCGCAGCGCTAATCCAACTAGGGTCTGGGCTTATTTCGACAACGACAACCAGGCTCATTCCACGCGCAATTCGAAGACATTTTTGCGGCAGCTTAGTAAGCGCTAAATTTTGGTTGGAATCTGGTGAATTGGTATTCGTCCCGGCCCGAAGGCCGGGACTAAACGAATTAATGCTTTCTCAAACCCGCGACATAAACGCCTGGGCTGCCTGTCTCTGGCAGGCCTGCTTGAACATTCCTGTCGCGGCATAGTCTGCTGGCACGAATGGATCGACGACAATTCCATTACAGTGCGTCACGCCAATTCCGGAGTTCTTCAGTGGCACGGCGGGATCATCCAATTGTCCATCGGGTTTCATGATGCGCACCTTGGGGAGATAGATATCGCCATCGATTTCCACGACGACGCCGGTGCGGCCATCGCTCATTTTCACTACGCTGCCCGGCGGGAACGGCGGACATAAGTTCTGCACCGCCTCCATCACAGAGGGATCGACCCAATCCTTGTATTGCGTGCGCATTAAATGCAGGACTTCCATGTTGCCGCGGCGTTTGCCTTTGATGGGGTTACTCACCCGATCATACAGATCGGCAGCGTGAAGAATGCGGGCGAAGATGTGGATGCGCTCCTTGGAAGAGCGCATTGTCGTGCCATCTTTATTTTGCGTGATGGGAAATCCGGTGCCGTCGAAATGCTGGTGATGGTTCAGAATCGCCGAGGCGGCCGTCGGCTCGACGTCGTTGCGGCACATCTCGTAACCGAGGCGTGGATGGGTTTCCCATTCAGCCTTCTGCGCCAATGCATCGGGCGGTTCAACCCCGGTGTTGTTCCGCAAATGTGCTGGCAATTGCATCTTGCCAATATCATGCAGCATCCCTGCCACGCCGAGATTCACTACTTCGCGGGCATGTTGGGCTGAGAGGCGCTTGCGCTGATCGATCAGATAATTTTCGAGCTTCAACCCGATCAGCAATGCGAGATGCGCCACGGAAGTGGAGTGCGCTACCGCATCGCCGCCGAGTCGCGAAATCTGGTCCATGAATACGGGATGCTGCCCCTGCCCGAGCAATGTCATGATCAGATCGCGCGTGGTTGCGTAATAATCGGAATACGGAATTTTCGGATTCGACCGCTGCTGGGCGGCATTCATCGCAACCTTCATCTGCTGGAACATCTTGATGCGCGGCGGGCTTAAGTTCACCAGCAAATGCTTGTCTAGTTCATCCAACCCGGGATACTGGACATACACCAGCTCGATCCCGTAAGCGGGCAGGCGCTCGATCACTTTTTGATCGAGAATATATCCGGCTTTGAGCAGAACGATGTCCGGCTGATCCGGTGAACTTACCGGACACGCCAGCGACATACCTGCTTTAACTTCAGAAAGTGGGACTATCAGCACGGAATCTTCTCCACACCTTACAATCGGAAACAATTAAGCCCCGGTCCAGCGAAAAATGACAAATCCGTCGACTTTGGAAGTTTCGCAAAGTTCTGACGTTTATAGTGTTATGCACCTAACCGTCTGATAACGATCTGGCGCATGAGATTCGCGGGAGGATCCATTTGCGTCCACGCCTGGAACTGGCCTGCTGCCTGGCGAACGAACATTTCCACGCCGCCGATAATGGTTGCGCCCTGCTCTTCAGCCTTGGCCAGCCAGCGCGTTTTTATCGGGTTATAAATCGCGTCGAAAACTACCTGCCTGGGACGGAAATTGTTTTCGAGCGGCATCGCGTCAATGTTGGGATGCATGCCCACGGAAGTAGTGTTGATCAGGATGTCCGCGAAGGATAAATCCGCATCCTCCAGCTGACGCGCTTCTACTGTTCCGGTTTTTCCATCGAACTCACGCGCCAGTTCCTCGGCGCGCGCAATCGTGCGGTTGAGGACCGTCACATTCGCTCCGTAATGCGCCAGCGCCGCGACGGTTGTTCGCCCGGTACCGCCGGCGCCGATTACTGCGACTTTCTTGCCCTGCAAACTTTCGTACTTCGCCTCACCCAGCGCGGCGCAAATCGAATCCAGGATGGCTGCATAATCGGTGCTCTTGCCGTGCAGCGTGCCATCTTTATCAATGATGATTGTGTTGACCGCGCCGATGGTGCGGGCCAATTCTTCCACATCCGCATTTTTCTCGATCAGATATCGCAGCGCATTTTCCTTGTGCGGCAGCGTCACCGAAAGCCCGCGCAAATCCAACCCGTCAAAATGCAGAAAGCTCTCCATGAACGCTTTGAAACTTTCGTAGCCAGCGTGCACCAGGAACGGCAGATAGACGCCGTCATATTTCAAGGCGGAAAACGCTGCGTTATGAATCGCCGGCGACATCGAATGCCCCACCGGCTCAGCGATCACGCCATACACCTGCGTTTTGAGCGAGAGCGCATCCCAGCGGTACAGATTTTTCATCTGCTCAACGCTGACTTGCCCGGGTGCTGTCTCTCCGCCATTTTGCAGTGAAGCAAAGCTCAGAAACGCCCCGAACTTTTTCGCCAGCACGCGCGAGATTAATCCCGCTTCGCCCATGCAGAATGCGATGCTCGGCTTCTGCCTGACTTTTAAAACTTCGAATGCTTCGAGGTTATCGCGCACGGTCCGCGCCGCCCAGACCATTTTGGCCACGCCAGCGTGATGACGGTTCATCTCCGCCAGGACGTTATACAAACGCTCCGGCCTGCCTGAGAAATCATGGGATGAGACAATCAATCGGCTGCCAATCCCCGCATCGGCCATCGCCGATTTTTTAAACGCTTCCAATTCCAGATCGATAAATTTCGCCCCCGCTTCTGACGCTGCCCGCAGCAATTTCAATCGCTCCTCTTCGCTGCCGGCAAATTCGCCACCTTCCCAAGTAGGCCGGCAGGTCACAATAGCGGGCAACGGTAATTCTGTAATCCCCAACTCCACTACTTCTTGCGCATCATGCAATCGGTCCATCCGCAATTCTATGAGATCCGCCCCCGCCTCGGCGGCGCGCAGGGCATCTCGCCGCATCTGGGCCGGATCACTGACGAAAATGGATACGCATAACAAAGTCATGAGTAAGCCGCCGATTCTGCAAAACGCATTTACTTTGACAAGTATAGCCGGGAGGGAAAACACGAAATTTGGATATCAAAGCCGAAACTGCTGGTAATTTCCTCACAGGACATTGCGTATTATTCATTGTCCGGATTCAGGGTTCGGGCTTAAACTATTGCCAGATATCTCACTGTTGGAGGAGTATCCCATGCGAAAACGTGCAATCGGTGTCTTGGGCCTGGCGATTTGGGCGCAACCTCTATTTGCCATCCAGCCGCTGTCTACCGGATTGATTTCTGTTGATTCGATTCAACCCATCTCCTTGCTGCCGTTAAATTCGCCGCCGATCAACGGCTTTACACCGCAAGTCGTTTATGGCCTGACCGACAAACAGGATTCCAGTTACGACTACGAAGGCTCTTCCGTGCCCAGCGGCCTGCCTGACGGCGGTAACACTTTGCCGATCGGTTCTTCTCCATATTATTCCACCGCCATTTTTGATATCGGCTCCCAATCGGATTTGTTCACGTACGAAGATGCGCAGATTTTCAATTTCGAATCTGCTAACCGCGAGGGGGCTTACACGCAGGAAATCGAAGGAGCGAGTGGAAGTGAAGAAACGGATATCTCCGATGCACTAGGCGTCTATGCAACCGGATTCCAAAATGCCACGGTCACTAACAATGTCATCTCCGCCCCGCAGTCTGCTTTCTCGGGCCAATGGAACACTGCTGTGTTAACCACGCAAAGCGCACCGTCAGATTTACCCAATGTCGTCGGCTCGCCAATGGCCTCCCAATATCAGACCGTCATCAGCAACAGCCATACAGTCCGCATGACCGTAAACGGACAAACACTGCGCACCCCTGAGGTGAGTTTTCAGGCCAACGACACACCCCTGTCCAGCAGTTATGTGCGATTGAGCCTTAGCGTGCAGTCACCGTTGGGCAATACTCCCGATCCGGTTTATATCCCGAGCTTGGATAACTACGACAACCTTGCTGATGATCCTTCAACACCGAGCTTTTGGGGATCCTTTTTTGCCAACGTTAACGTCAGCGGCAGCGGGGGCAGTGTTTCGAACGCTTCGTTTCTACTGGATACGGGAGCAGAAGTTTCAGTGCTCAGCGAAGACACGGCGGCGTCGGTCGGGTTTTATTCGGCTGGCCCCAATAAAAGCACGCCGGCGTTTTATGTCAGTGTTAGCGGCGTGGGCGGCACCACGCAAAATGTACCGGGCTTCTATCTCCCCACCCTCTCGTTCATCACGAACGGAGGCCCGATCACTTATACCAACGTCCCTGTCGTGGTGCTGGATATACCCAACCCCGCGACTGGCTCCGGCTATGTTCCCGGCATCCTCGGCACCAATTTATTCACCGACCGCGATCTGATTCTCAATGGCGATGTTAACAGCCCTTGGCTGGGTATCTCTCCGATTCTCACCCCCCAATGGAACATCGACGCCAACGGCACCTGGGGCACCGACGCCAACTGGATCATGGGCGTCCCCGATGCGGATGTGCAGGATGCGCCGGCGAATTTCCTCTCCGCCATCACCGCGCATCGCCAAATCACTGTCGATGGCAATTACACTGTCGGCTCAATCACCTTCAATAACACCAATTCCTACACTCTCCTTGGCCCTGGCACATTAACGCTCTCCAATTCCAGCGGCACCGCCACCATCGAAGTCGTCACAGGCAGCCACACCATCGCCGCTCCGCTCATTTTTTCCAACAACACAAATATCACGATCGATTCGGCATCCAGTACGCTTAGCCTCACGAATGATATTTCTCCGGGCAATACGATCACCAGCAAATTAGGCCCCGGCACCCTGATCATCGGAGGCAGTGTCCCGTTTGGCGGACTCGCCATTCAGCAAGGTCTGCTTCGATTCCTACCCAAAGCGACGATCTCCGTTGGAAGTGGAGCACTCTACATCGCTGCCGGAGCGACCCTTGATGTGACAAACGATACCGTGAAGGTCAATGACCAGGGAAATTTACCAGCCAGCACGCTAATTAACTATCTGAAAACTGGCTACGACCAAGGTAAGTGGGATGGCGCGGGCATCGATTCATCCAGTGCGGCAACCACTCCCGGCACAACCCTCGGCTATTCCGACGCTAGCGGCACATTCACCATCCAATACACTTGGTACGGCGACGCCAATCTCGATGGCGTAGTGAACGATCTCGATCTAACTGCCATGTCCTCAACTGGAACCACCTGGGCCACCGGCGATTTCAATTACGACGGCAAGGTTAACTCCGACGATTACGCCCTTTTCATGCTCGGCAATTCCACCAGCGCCGGCAAAAACATCTCCACAATCTTGCCGGAGCCGTCTTTTCTACTGGGTTCTAGCTTCTGGCTTCTGGCTACTCCCCGTCGACGCCGAAAATAATTTTTACCAGACAAAAACCCCGCCAACTTATCCACCGCCTCATCCACCGCTCATTTTCAGCCAGATCAATAACTTGCGGCGACCAGTGGATAACCATTTCGCACACTTTTAAAAAAACTTCGTAAATCGATCATCATGCGATAATATTCCCTTCGTCGTTGGACACGGAAGTGACCAGCGGAATTGGAAAAGGCTTCGAAGAATACGGAGTCCAACCTTCAGACTAGCGAGCCGTGCAAAGCAAGGGAAAGCGGGTACGGCGAAGGTTGGCGGCCAGCGATAAGGCCACCCGAAACTAATGACGCGAGATAAAAAACGCGTTACGAGCAATCCGGGTTAGCATCGCCGCAAGTGGTGACCTCCAAGGCTAGAAAGGCGAAAAACCTTAAGCTTTGTGTCATCGGGCCAAGTGGATGCAGAGTCGGCTGGTAACGGCTGATGACAGTATCCGCGATCCTAGGAATAAGGCCCGGGAAAGCGAAACCCATAGCCCTCCAGTCGGAAGAACGCTCTGCTGCCTTATTAGGCAAGCTACCGCGGCAAAATAGTCGCTGGTCAACCGTCTGTCCGGGAAATACTCGAAAGAGCTTCTCCCGTGGCTGATAGGACCGAGGCGTCTCCCAGGCTAGAAGTCAGGTTGCTACATAATTTCGGTTCGATACGAGAAAAGGCCCATGCGGTGACATCGCGAGTCACTTCGTGGGCCTTATCGTTTTATGGATGAGCCTGTTCGTTTGCCGCCCTCTTGTGCCAAGCCGCAGCGTAGCTGCGGGATTTCTATTCAAATAAAAATCCCTTTTGTTCCAATATTCCTCCCCCAAACAGGCACATCTAAAGTCCACCCCTTAACCTACCGATCTGAAGGTTAAGAAGGCCAAAGGCCAATAGTTAGCGAAAAAAAGTAGAACCAATACGGTGGACCGTGCGTATTATTAGATAGGAACGATCCTCCTTCCCTGGGTGCCGTGGAAACCGAGAGGTCCACGGCACCTTTTTTATTTAATTTTCCCAGTGATAAAGAAATACACCTGGCCGGAGTTTTTTCGTCCATGGAGAAATTCCAGGTGATGGCAATTGCGGCATGGGGAGATCCGTTCGCCCTACTATCACACCCCATCCCTCATCTCGCAGACCGGTCATAAAATCGATATCGGGACCGTCTGGACGGGTGTGCCTGTAGAAAATAAATTGAAAATCATTCGCGAAACGTCTGAATTGAGGAGGCAAATCCTTCTTCGGATCGAAATCATGCTCATCGAAATAGGTAATCTTGGTAGGTGAAGAAAAAAGATTTTGCGCCCATGCTTGGAGCGTTGCGGCACCACCGCATTTTCGTAATTCGATGCGCATACCAATTTCGAACCAGCGATTTTCACCACCTATTGCGTTGTTAACTACAAAAGCGATGAGCACAATTACTAGGAAGACCCGCAACATACGTCTCGAACGATTATGGATACAAAAGTAAATTAGAATCAGAACGGTGATAGCCACAACCAATTGCGAGAGATATGGAATACAAAAGCAGCAAAAGCTCCAATATGAAAATAAGTTATAAAGAATGTCAGCAATATGCAATATAAATAATACGCATATGGCGGCGGCGAATATTATGTCGATGGACCATCGCATGCGTGGGGTTGCAACTACAACGGTTGATTCGGCGCACATAAATTATTCACAATAATACCGCAACTTTGATCACGATTTTACGCACTGAATTAACAGAATCGGCCGCTACACATGGCCGATGCGCATCTTCCGGAAAGAAAATCGCAAACATCCCCGCACTTAAAATCAGCGCAGAACCCTCTCCTTTGAAATTCGACCGATCTTTCTCTGCATCGTATGGATTTGTCATTTGCAACTGATAACTCGGCGCGTAATCAATGCGTTCGCGCCCATCGACTATGAATTGAATATCAATGTATTTGCGATGCGCTTCCCAGTCACAGCCGCTCTCCTCACGTGTTTGGTATTCCTGCGTGAGGGCAAATAACTTTTCTCCATCAATATCCGTTCTCCCTAACGGCAATACTGCCACGTCCACCGATTGCAAAAATTCCACTCCACGCTGAATCAACGGATTGGCAAATTGATAAAGCAACGCATTCGATAATCGATCTAAAATCATAAAGCTTCCTTCTCTTGCCGCCTTGCCATCAGGTCCCTAATCCCTGATTCTTCTATTACTTCGAATGGAAACAGCGGTTTGCGCCGATGCTCATATTTCAAAATCGTCGGATCAGCCGTCGTTACGCCCGGCGTATTGACGCGAATCAACTTTTGGCTGATGGGTTTATACGCTGCCGCCGGTGCGTGCACACCTTTGGCCACGAGAATATGAAAGCTCTTCGGATCGAGGCCGCAGGAGATCAGTTGATTCAGCGAAAACGGTGGAATTCGCCGGCTGGTAACCTGCACGATCAAACCAGGATGTTTTGTTGCTCCCTCTCGAATCCCCGGATGTACATCCGAGGCAACATCGACCCTGAGAATCGCGGTTGTTCCCATATCATAATTTCGTCGCCCCCCATGCCTTGGCTGATCTTCCGTGAATTGTCCTAAATGCAACGACTGAATGCTGCAATTACAAACCAGTGGCTCGCCATGCAGTGCAGGAGAAGTTTTTCCTCCCAGGGAAAATCGCGCTGAGTTTCCGATCCCCGTCGCCGCTGCCAATTGCACCGATTCCGGATCGAACAGACTGACAAACGCCGACGTAATTTTCCGCCCATACATTGCGCGCAGCAGATAGGTCCCATCTCCCGGCGAACCGCCCCCAATATTGTCGCCAATATCCAGCAACGTCACCGGCCCCACCGAATCCATCGCAGCATCCAGCGCTCGATCAATCGAAATCAATTCCGGCAAAAAATCCGTCCGATGCTCTACCACATACCCCGCTAATTCATCTGCCAGCTTCCGCGCCAGTGCGGGATCATTATCCGTCACCGCGATGAAGCTCGAGCCCATCTCTGCCACATCCGCATATGGAAAACCCAGCACGCAACTGTTGGCGATGGCCCCGCGTGTCAGTTGTGCATCCGCCATCGCCAAAAGTTCCGAGCAAGGCGGCTGGTCGGTAAGTTGCCGCTCAATATTGATCGAAACCCGCGGAAACGCCGCTGCCTGGGTAGGTCGGATTTCCTTCCGCAGCGTACGCGCCAGCAAATTCGCCGCGTCGATTCCGCGCTGCCGCTGATCCAAGTGCGGATTCGTGCGATAAGCAATCGTCGCATTCACCGCATCGATCATTCGCTGCGAAACATTGGCATGCAGATCGAGCGTGCTGACAATCGGCATATTCAGCCCCACCTGCTGCCGAACCATCGAGATCCAATGTCCATCCATATCGCGATGCACTTCCGACACCGCAGCTCCGTGCGGCGCGACCAGCAATCCATCCAGCACCCCTGCAGACATCAGCTGCGTTTGAATCATCGAAAGGATCATGCTGTAGCATTCATCGGTGATCGTCCCGCCCGGCACCGTCCATGCCGCCACCAGTGGGATGGCATTGATGTGATTCTCTTCCAATCCCTGAAAGAACCCCCCTACTTCATGATGCGCGTGCGCGTATTCCTTCCGGATATCCGCGCGCGTGATCAGAATATCTCGTTTAAAATCCGCCAGCGTTGTCGGCCGCTGAAGAAAGGTGTTCGATTCCTGCTGAAAACAAATGATGCCGACACGCATAAGTATTGTTAATTGATAGTGGTTATTGGTTAGTTGTGTTGAATTCCAACTGACAACTATCAACTAACCACTATCACTTTCCGACATACGCAATCACATCAATCTCATACTTCACAACGCCCAGGCAATCGGTGATGGTCGTCCGCGCGGGGAATGGCTCGCTGAAATATTCGCGATAAAGCTTGTTATACAATGGCAGATCCGCGTGATCTTTCACATATGATTTCACTTGGACGACATCTTTTAGCGTTGCTCCCGCGGCTTTGAGTATCGCCGATAAATGCCCGATGGTGCGGCGGAATTCCGCTTCAAAATCTTCGCTGATGATCTTGCCATTTTCGTCGGTCGAGGCCTGCCCCGATACGAAAATAAACCCCCCGGCCTTTACCGCCGCCGAGAACGGAAGGGGTGATTTTGGAATGCCCGGTCCACTGGTAACATGTTCTATATTCATCATTTCGTCCCTCAGAATAAACGACCCACTCTCTTATTGCCATAAAGGTGTGATCGCTAGATCGACCACGAAAAACAACACTCCAATCGTGTATTTAATATTTTCCTTGATTTTGTGTCTTGGAATGATATATTCAGAATAATGGAATCCGGAATTCTTGTCAAAGCATTTGGGCTTCTGGAAACCATGGCCGATGGTACCGGCTGGCGCTCGCTGGGAGAACTCGCCGCCACCAATGGCCTGGCCAAGCCCACCTGCCATCGCGTGCTCCAATGTCTACTCGGATTAGGGTATGTCGAAAAAAGCGATCCGGGCGTCTATCGCCTGACCGGCAAAATGCGCCAACTCGTCATGGGCGTGGAAGAACGACGCCTGGTCGCCATGGCTGCCCCCATCCTCAAACGTCTGCATGAAAAGACTGAAGAAACCGTAAATCTCGGCGTGCTGCGCGGCGAACGGATTATTTATCTACAGGTGCTGGAAACTTCCCATGCGCTCCGCCGCGTGGTCGAAATTCATACCTCCGATCCATTTTTTTCAACCGCCCTGGGCCGGGCGATCATCAGCTATGAAACCCCCCAGCGGCGCGAATTTCTCCTCTCGCACATCGAGATGGAACGGCGCACTCCCAAGACCATCATCGATCGCGATGAAATCGAACGCATTCTGAAAAAGACGCGCGAAGACGGATACGCAATTGAGCACGATCAAAATGACATGGGTGTCACCTGCATCGGCGCCCCGATCTTTTGTGGCAGCGACGTCGTGGCAGCGATCAGCCTGTCGGCTCCCACCGTGCGGGCGGACCGGGCAACCGAGGCATTGTGGGTAAGGTTAGTTCGCGAAGCCGCTGCCCGCGTCAGTACCACGCTCAACGAGGCGGAGAAAGTCACAGCATGAATATCATGACCAAACCGTCGGAGGAACGCATCACACTCGAGATGATGCGTCAACATTTGTACGCGGCTGTGGTCTGCGATGCGCTCGATTGTATGGGGCTGCGCCACCAATCTCCACGGATTCAATTCCGTCCGCTCACGGGGGTGCGTAAAATGGTGGGCCGTTGTAAAACCACCCGCTGGGCTGAGATGACCCATGACGATCCCGCCACCTATGACATGGAATTGCGCGCTGTGGATAGTTGCGCCAAAGATGACGTGATTATCTGCGCCGCTGGCGGCTCGATGCGTTCCGGCATCTGGGGAGAGCTGCTCTCCACCGCCGCGCGTAATGGCGGTTGCGTCGGAGTCATCGTCGACGGAGCCGTGCGCGATATCGAAAAAATGACCGTGATGGGGTTCGGCTGCTTTGCGCGCGGCACTAGTCCGTATGACTCGATGAACCGCCAGCGTGTCGTGGAATACGACATTCCCGTGGAAATTGATGGCGTGCGTTTTGGTTCCGGCGATCTGGTCATCGCCGACATCGATGGCGTTGTCGTGGTTCCGGTTGAAGTAGAAGAAGAAGCAATCAGGCGAGCCTGGGCGAAAGTTCGCGCTGAAAATGTGACGCGCGAAGCGATTAAGAACGGCATGAAAGCCAAGGCTGCGTACGATAAATATGGAATCCTATGAAGCGTTAGTTGTTAGTTGATAGTGGTTAGTTGTCGATCGCGATTAACCACTAACAACTGACCACTAACAACTAACTCTTATGCTTTACGACGTTCATACCCATGTCGGCACGGATATGGGTTTTTTCCTGCGCGGATGGTGGCCCTACGCGGCGACCAGTGGGGATCTGCTGGCGATGATGGATGCCAATGGCATTGACCGCGCGGTGGTCTTCCCATTCACACTTCCGAGCGCCTTTGATGCCGAGGCCTATGCCGCCGACCAAGGCGTTAAATTGCGCAGCGGGCGATTTCCGTTCGATAAAGAAAACCCGCTACTGGCTGATGAGCTGGCGATGGTAGATCGTGAGAAACGTCTACTGCAATTCGCGATGTTTGATCCGGCGCGAGAGGTGGCTCAACAGATCGAAAACATCACCCCCCTACTCGGCAAGATTGCTGGTCTGAAATGCCAGACGACCATTTTGCAATCCGCGATTAAGGAATTGCTCAGGGATGGAAAAGTATTTTTAGAATTGGCGCAGGCAAATAATTTGCCGGTGCTGTTTCATACCGCGATTAACCCCACTGATTCGTGGGCGCAGGTGGCGGATTGTCTGGAAGTGGCAGCAGCGTATCCAAAGGTTCGATTTAATCTTGCGCATTCGCTCCGATTTCATAAAAAGGGATTGGAACAGGCGGCGAAATTGCCGAATGTCTGGGTGGATTGCTCGGCGCATCTGGCGCATTGCCAATTAGCTCGCGAAGAGCATAAAGCCGTGGCCCTTGGCAAAGAAGCTGTTGAAGCGGATTATTCCAAGCCCGGCGAAGTGCTCGCAGCCGTTGCGGAAATATTGGGCGCGAAATATATGTGGGGAACGGATAATCCATTTATGAGTTGGTGCGACAAGGGGATTCGCGTGATTTACACTTACAAGCAGGAAGCCGACGTGCTGCATGGATTGGATGCGACTTTGAAACGATCAATGGGGACGGCGGCGCCGGAGGCGTGGTTATTTGGATAGGTGAGTTGCCGGTGAGTAGTTGGAGGCCATTATGTCAGACCGGACGACGGAATATCGAACATTTCCGAAGTGGCTATTTCTTGGCTTGGTCTTACTTATTGTCATTCCCACCCACGGCACAACCACAGCCCCTTCGACGGTCAACGCAAACTCCGCTACCGATTACTACAACCGCGCTGACGCCGAGTACAAAAACGGCACCTATGATGCGACGATTGCGGACTGTAACCAAGCAATTAGCTTGAATCCGAATTACGCAGAGGCTTACGTCAGGCGCAATGCTGCCGAGTATCTGAAGGGCAACTATGATGCTGCGTTTGCTGACTGCAACAAGGCAATTCAGTTGAAACCAAATTATGCCCGGGCCTATTACGATCGCGGCTTGGTCGAGTACCGAAAGGGAAACAACGACGCGGCAATAGCTGATTGCAGCAAAGCAATTGCATTGGATCCAAATGACGCTAAAGCCTATGTAGATCGTGGCCTCGCCGAATCCAACAAGGGGAACAATGACGCGGCGATTGCCGATTGCAGCAAAGCAATTGGGTTGGACCCGAAGGATTCCAATGCCTACAGCGCCCGCGGCTTTGCCGAAGATAAGGAGGGAAACTACGGTGCGGCAATCGGTGATTATGACAAGTCAATTGAGCTGAATCCAAAGGACGCCAACACCTACTACAACCGCGGCGTTGCCGAGGGCGATATGGGCGGCTACAACGCGGCGATAGCCGATTTTGACAAGGTAATTGAGTTAAACCCGAATGACGCCGGGGCCTACGATAACCGCGGCCATGCCGAAGAAGAGAAAGGCGACTACATTGCGGCAATGCGTGATTGCAACGAGGCAATCTTTTTGAATCCGAAAGATGCCGAGGCCTTTGACGTGCGCGCCATTACCGAGTTTAACCTTGGCGACGAAGTGAGCGGGAATGCCGATTACAAAAGGGCGATTGAATTGGACCCGACTTTGCCTCGTCGCTCCACTCGATCTAAAAGCACAACACTTCTCATATTATTCTTTAGCAGCGTAGGGTGTCTTTTTGGCGCTTTGTACAATTATCTGCGACTGCGCAGTCGCCTCCGCAAAGGCGCCTCGTTTCAGCTGCACGTTTGGAATATACGTTCGATTAGGAATATAAGACCGAGGGGTATCCGATTCGCGTACCAATATTGGGCGTGTCTTGTCGGTTTTGTGGTCTTCTTTGTTACGTACGCAAAAGTCAGGTGGTAGAGCGGGCATGGCCACCAATGCTAGATCAGCTGGCTAACATCGGGCGATGCCTGCGGAAATGATTAAAGGAGGATTTTTCCTTGGCGGGCTTGGGCTTGCTCGGATAGCTCTTCGCAGCGTCGCGTCACGCGACGATGCAACTTGTAATAACCGGTCACCTCGTATCGCACCCAAGGATCATTGATGACTTGATCGATCGTGTGGCCAGTGCATTCCAAGACCCGCTTCAGGACGTATTGGGTAATTCGCAGTTCGGCAATTGCCCCTTGCTGCTCCATGGCTCGGCCACCGGTGCCTCCAAAGAGAGATAAAAAACTTCTCATGCCATACCTCCGGTGCAGTCGCGGCAGAATTCTAACCGATTTTATCCTTAGCAGATTCGGCGGATCAAGGGCGAATCTGGAATAGATCGGATCGTCTGGCATTGGTCGTTCGTTTGGATAGGATTTTGTTGAACAAAGGAACTCATAGCGAATGATTGATCTTAAAGGACACAGGGCGCTGGTGACGGGATCGTCTTCGGGGGTGGGCCGCGCGATTGCATTGGCCTTTGCGGAAGCCGGGGCGGAGGTGGTGGTGCATGGCGTCGTTAAAGACAGCGCTGGAATGCAGGTAATTGAAAGCTGCCGAAAATTTGGGGTGCAAACTGAATGGATCGAAGGAGATTTGTCGCAAAGCGATGGTGTGGAAAAAGTATTTGCCGATGCCATTCGCGCGATGCCGGGGATAGATATCGTGGCAAATAATGCTGGCTGGTTTCGCGATGTGCCCTTTTTGCAGATGACATCGGAGCGGTTAGGGCAGACTTTTGCGCTGAATGTGGTGGCACCTTATTTTTTAACACAGCGGTTTGCGGCGCGATGGGTGGAAAACAATGTGCGAGGGCGGGTGATTATGACAGGATCAATTAATGGGCGATTGGCTGAGGAGGGTTCGACCGCGTACGACGCCTCGAAGGGCGCGGTGGAGATGATGGTCAAGACATTGGCGGTGGCGCTGGCAAAACATAGGATTCGGGTGAACGGCGTTGCGCCGGGATTGGTGCGCACGGCGGCGACGGCATGGCTGGATCAACGGCCTGAGACGGCGAAGTGGCTGGCGCTGCATATCCCGAATGGGCAGATTCCGGAGGCTTCGGTTTGCGGCCCGGCAGCGGTTTATCTGTGCAGCGATGCGGCGGAACATGTGACGGGGCAGATGCTGCTGGTGGATGGCGGGATGAGCGCGTGGCAACAGCCACGCGGGGCCGAGTAATCTAAGTGGCAAGTTCGCTCTGGATTTGTTTGCTGGCCGTTGAAGCGGCTAGCCTGCAAGAAATACGATGAGCATTGTTGGGGCTTCCGCGACAGATATATCGCGGCTATTGTGATGATGTCATGATGACTGAAGAAACCGTTCCTACACCCGCGCTGATTGTTGATCTGGAAATTGTCGAGCAAAATTTAAGCCGCGCTCATCAATATGCGGCGAAGCACGGCATCAAAGTTCGCCCGCATACCAAAACACATAAATCGCTCTACATGGCTCAACGGCAGCTTGCGCATGGAGCCAAGGGGCTCACCGTTGCGAAATTCGGCGAAGCGATGGTGATGGGGGAAGTGTGTGATGATCTGCTATTGGCGTATCCGTATATCGATCCGAATCGGTTGCCGGATGTGATGGAGCTGGCGAAGAAAAAGAAGATACGCTTTTCGTTCGATAATCCACAGGCAATTGATATATTGGGAGAGAGCGCTGCCTGGGCAGGATTAACCCTGGACGTGATGGTGGATGTGGATGCGGGTCACCATCGCACCGGAGTGCAGACTGCAGTGAATGTGTTGGAACTTGCGCAGCGGGTGGCAAAGCATAAATCGCTGCGATTTGAGGGTGTGTTCTGTTATCCGGGGCATTTGAATAATGTCAAAGCGGCCGAGCAACGCATGCCCGAAGTGTCAGCGATTTTGCGCGAATGCATTGCCTTGTTGAAAAAGAGTGGGATTGAGGCGCGGACAATTTCCGGCGGGTCCACTCCAACATTGTTCTATTCGCATTTGGCCCCGGAGATTACTGAGATTCGGCCCGGGACTTACATTTATAATGACCGCAATGAAATCGCCGCTGGGATTGCTGCGATCGAACAATGCGCCACTCGCTTATTAAGCACGGTGGTTTCGGATGCCGTGCCGAATAAATTTGTACTGAATTCGGGGAGCAAGTCGCTCACCAATGATCGGCTCGGGATGGATCCAATCAATGGTGGGTTCGGGCTGGTCGTGGAATATCCCAAGGCGAAGGTTTCGCGATTAAGCGAAGAGCACGGGGAAGTGGAAGTGAATGATGGGGAGAAACCGAAAGTTGGGGAGCGGGTGCATGTGATTCCGAATCACGTATGTCCGTGCGTGAATCTGCATGATTTTGTTTGGTTTAAGCATAAGGATGGGTCGTTAGAAAAAATGCCGGTAGACGCGCGAGGGAAGACAACGTAATTTTTTGTTCAATATTTAATTAGCGGCGGTGCGTAGCACCGCGTTAACGCATCGATCCAACGCGGTGCTGCGCACCGCTAAATTTTAACATTCTACAACTGTTCCAAGTGCGGGCACGGAGACATTGGCGGTTCCTGTGCTGCGAATCGAATTCGCGAGGGCTTCGGCTTGAGGGACTTCGCCGTGAACGACGAACACCTTTGAATCTTTGGTCAGCGAGGGCTTGAGAAATTGCATCAGCTCTGCTGCATCGGCGTGGGCGGATAGGCCGTGGATGGTGCGGACCTGGCAGCGGACGTGGTACCAATCGTGGAGAATTTGCACGCGCTTTTCGCCGTCCTGCAAGCGGCGGCCGAGGGTTTGCGGCGGAATCCAGCCGACGAAAGTCACCAGATCATTCGGTCGCGAAACTGAATGCTTGAGGTGATGGAGAATACGACCGAAATCACAGGAGGGGCTGGAGGCGATGATCACGCACGGGCCGGGATCAGCGTTGATTTTTTTGGAATCTTCGACGCTGGAAGCGAAGGTGACATGGGCGAGGCTGAAAAGATCGCCGGCGCCGATCATCCTGGTTGTTTCCTCGTCGTAGGCATCGCGATATTGGCTGTGCAATTTGGAGACTTCGACACCCATGGGTGAATCGACGTAAACTGGAATGGGTGGGATTTTTTTCTCGCTGATGAATTTTTGGATATACCAGAGAACAGTTTGTGTCCGGCCGACGGCAAAGGAGGGAATCAGCAATCGGCTGCGGCGATCGATGCAGAATTTTACGGCATCGAGAAACTGCGGCTCAACATTTTCCATCGGGCCGTGGAGGGAATTGCCGTAGGTGCTTTCGGTGATGATGAAATCACAGGGTGTGGGAATGACCGTTGGATCGCGGAGGATGGGGGAGTTATAGCGGCCTACGTCGGCGGTGAAAAGTAAGCGTCTGCGCAGAATTTTGTTCCCCGCCGCTTCATCTTCCCTCCCCTTGTACTCAGGGGGAGGGGTAGGGTGGGGGTTCTGTGTTAGTTCTAAGTTCTGAGTTCTAAGTTCGGAGTAGCCCCCTCCCCTACCCTCCCCCGGATTACCAGGGGAGGGAGATATTTCTTGGCATTCCAATAGCACGTATGTGGAGCCGAGAATGTGGCCGGCATCCAGGAAGGTGAATTCGATTCCGTCAAACAATTTTACATTTTGCCCGTATTCCACATTTTTCATCAGCGCAAGGGTCGCGGCGACATCGTTGGCGTCGTACATCACCGGCGGGGCGGTTTTGGATTGCCGGTTTAGATAATCCGCATTTTCCTGCTGAATCTTTGCCGCATCGTAGAGGACGATCATGGTTACGCCCTGCGTGGCCGGCGTGCAATAGATCGGGCCTCGGTAGCCGGCGCGATAAAGAACAGGAAGCTTGCCGCAGTGATCGAGGTGTCCGTGGGATAAAATCATCGCGTCGATCTTGGTGGGATTATCGGGGAGATAATGATTGAGGCGCTCGGCATCGTGCGGGTCGCCCTGATACATGCCGCAATCCAGGAGGATACGTTTGCCGTTGATTTCGATCAGGTGAGAAGAGCCGGTAACGGTGCGGTCAGCGCCGCAAAATTGAATTCGCATTAAGTGAGAACTTAGCACTTAGAACTTAGAACTGCTACGGCTATACTTCAGACAGCCTATGGGTCTCTATGTCTTTCATACTAAGCGAGTGCGCGAAGCGCTGGAGAAACCGGCGAGCATTGGTATTGATCTGCTGCTGGTTGGCGGTGTAGCAGCGCTCATCGGTGGATTCTTCATGTTC
The DNA here is from genome assembly GCA_036490535.1 of Tepidisphaeraceae bacterium. Taxonomy (GTDB): domain Bacteria; phylum Planctomycetota; class Phycisphaerae; order Tepidisphaerales; family Tepidisphaeraceae; genus DASXDR01. The sequence goes on from DASXDR010000156.1 coordinate 50,994, forward strand.
AGCAAGCAGATTGCTGCACCCTACACACCGACGGTGAATATCAGCCTTTCCTTCAAGGCGCTGCCTAAATATACGCTTTTCAGCTTGTCGCGCGGATTTGCGGCGTATGTGCTTTCGCTGGTCTTTACGCTTATTTATGGCACGGTTGCGGCGCATAATCACCGCGCGGAAAAGGTGATGATTCCCGCGCTGGATGTGCTTCAGGCGATTCCGGTGTTGGGATTTTTGCCTAGCCTGGTGCTGGCGATGATCAGCCTGTTTCCCACGCGCGAGTTCGGACTCGAGTTGGCTTGCATCGTGATGGTCTTCACGGCGCAGGTGTGGAACATGACGTTCAGCTTTCACGGCTCACTGCGCGGGATTCCACCGGCGCTACGGGAAGTGGCACGGATCAATGGCTTCAGCGGTTGGCAGACCTTTCGAATGCTGGAAGTGCCGGCGGCGATGATTGGGCTGGTGTGGAATTCCATGATGTCGATGGCCGGCGGGTGGTTTTTTCTCACCGTCAATGAGGCGTTCACGCTGGGCAATCACGATTTTCGGCTGCCGGGCCTGGGATCCTACATGAAAGAAGCGATCGATCAGGGAAATGTCTCTGCCATGATCGCAGCGGTGATCGCCATGGTGGTGATGATCGTCGTGGTGGACCAGGTTTTCTGGCGGCCGATTGTGGTCTGGGCGCAGCGGTTCAAACTGGAAGATCTCACCGGAGGCGATGCACCGCAATCCTGGTTGCTGAACCTCATCGGGCACTCCCCTCTGTATGCTGCGATTTCGAGATATATCAGTGCGCGTCGAAAAGCCAATCCCGAAAAAATAGATCGCCTTAACTTTGCCAAATCATCGCCCGAGCGAGAAAAACTTTTTGCCGTTGCACGCAAAGCGCTGATGATTCTGGTTCAAATCGGGCTGGCCCTCGCGGTGGCGTGGGGGGCGTGGTCGCTGTTTAAGCTGATGAAAGCGCTACCGATCCACGCTGCCAATCACGATGATTATCTGCATCTTGCACTGGCGCTGTTGCTGTCGTTCGTGCGAACCAGCGTCGCGGTTTTACTGGGAGCGGCGTGGGCGCTTCCGGTGGGGATTCGCATTGGATTGTCACCCACATGGTCGCGGCGATTGCAGCCGATCATTCAGGTGGTCGCCAGCTTTCCAGCCCCGATGCTATTTCCGCTGGTGGCCATGGCCCTGATTGCCACACATACACCGTTCACTGGTGGCTGCATTTTGCTAATGCTGCTGGGAGCGCAATGGTACATCCTGTTTAATGTAATCGCGGGAGCCAGCGCTATTCCTGCTGATTTGAAAGAAGTTGCCGCGGTATACAATATGTCGGAAAAGGAACGATGGAAGAAAGTTTATCTGCCCTGTGTATTTCCTTATTTATTGACCGGATTAATCACGGCTGCTGGCGGGGCATGGAACGCAACGATTGTTTCTGAATACGTGCAGGTAAAAGGACATACGCTGACCGCTTTTGGCCTGGGCTCGATCATCTCCCGGGCAACCAACGATGGTAATTTTCCGCTGCTAACTGCTTCGGTGGTGATCATGGCGGTATTTGTGGTATTGGTGAATCGCGTGTTCTGGAAACGGCTCTATCGACTGGCGGAAGATCGGTATTCACTGGCAACCTAAAAAGAAAAGTGCGCTATGACTGCTATGGAAACGACGGCAATCTGCGAATGTCGGAATCTCGATATCGCCTTCGGAGCAGACCAGAACAAACTGGTGCTGGCCAATGTTTCGTTGACGATTAATTCCGGCGAAGTCGTGGCGATTCTGGGTCCGTCGGGTTGTGGCAAATCGACGCTGCTGCGGGCGCTCGTGGGCCTGCTCCAGCCCACGCACGGCGAAGTGCTCGCGCATGGAAAGCCACTGCTCGGAATTCATCCGGGCATTTCCATCGTGTTCCAGAATTTCGCGCTCTACCCGTGGCTGACTGTCGCGCAAAACGTCGAAGTTGCGCTCAATGGCTTGGACCTCGATCCATCCGGTGCGGCTGATCGGGTGGCAAAATGCATCGACCTGGTCGGGTTGGATGGCAGCGAGCAGGCATATCCCAAGGAGCTTTCCGGCGGAATGAAACAGCGCGTTGGCATCGCTCGCGCCTTGGCCCGTGGCCCTGAATTGCTTTGCATGGATGAGCCTTTCAGTGCTCTGGATGTTTTCACCGCAGAATCGCTGCGCTCAGAAGTTTATCGCCTGTGGACGAGCGTGCCGCATGATGGGGAAATTCAGAAAGGCAAAGCGACGCCGATCAATTCGGTTAAAAGCGTTTTGATCATCACGCACTTAATTGAAGAAGCAGTGTTCCTCGCGGATCGCATTGTCATTATGGGAAAAGGTCCTGGGCACATTCGGCAGATTATTTCTACTAATCTGCCGCACCCGCGTGATTATCAATCGCCGGCATTCTTGGCGATGGTACAGCGGCTGCATGATGCGATTGTTTCAGAACATCTGCCCGAGCAACCCGAGCTTCCGCCGGGGCAGCCAGAAGCGGTACTTGCCGAACCCGTGCCGTTCGTGCAGATGGGCCAGATCGTGGGTCTGATGGAAATCCTCGCCGACCGCAACGGACAGATGGATGTATTCACGCTGGATCATCTGACCGATTACGATTTTGGATACACACTTTCGGTCATCAAAGCCGGCGAGATGCTGGATTTTCTGGATACCCCCAAAAACAAGGTGCAGCTCACTGACATCGGCCGGGAGTTTTTGCATGATGATGTCAATGCTCGAAAGCTGCTGCTGAACAAACAGCTTCGCCAATTGGAGACGTTTCGGTTTATTTATCAGATTCTGAAGGAAGCGCATGATGGGCGGCTTACCGAAGATGTCGTAATGGAGGAACTGGCGATTCGATTGCCGACGCAGGATATCGAGAAGCTATTTGAAACGATCGTGGCGTGGGGACGCTACGCGGAGCTGTTTGGATACGATCCGGAGCAGAAGATTTTGTATTTGGATCAGCCGTCGGCACCGCAATAAAAACGCGGTGCTTTGCACGCGCCGCTAGATATCATTTTCCAATAATTAGAGCAGAGCGCGATTTGTTGTAGCGGCGTGGTCGCTTCGCGACCACAGAAAACCTTAAGTAAACGATATAGTTACGCTATACGAATACGCGCACCGCTCTAGCGGCGATGCGTAGCACCGCGTTCGTTTTTGCTTATCGCGCCACGGTCGAATACGACCCGATCAGATACAGGAAGCGGTTCTGGTTCAAGATCGGCACATGTAAATCCTGGGCTCGCTTGATCACCGCTTCGTAAGCGCTGTTCTCCGCCTGGGCGGCAGATTCGCGCTGCAATGCAATCGGATCGCGACGCTCCAGATCCGTCAGGCGAGGCACCACGGGTTGCACGCCAATCACCAGGAAATCCGTATCGACACCCACCTGATTTTCCAGATGGCCGCCCCATTCGGTGATCTTTTGCTTGATCACCTCGGCCTGCTGATCGCTCGCGATGCCGCTGTGATTCAAATCAAACTTGCCATAGACCACGAAGTTGTATTTGACATTCGGATCGTAGACCAGGTTAACGATCAAATCGCCCTGCTGGATCGACGCAGCGCTCACAGAATGCCGCGTGACCCGGCATTCAGAGGTGTGCTCACCGACGCTGATCACTTCAATCGACGCTTTGCCAATCGGCAGCGAATCCGAATTCGGATTGCTCGTATCGACCTGCGGCACGCCGGTGTTTCGGTCATAGACTTCGAAAGTCATGCCCGGAATGATCTCATCGGCCACGCCGCGCGAGATATACACCAGATCAGGGCTGGGCACTCGAATGATCGTACCGTCGGCCGCCTGAATCAGCGGCTGATTCACCGATACACGCCCCGCCGCCAAACGCTGGCGGATCTTGGCGAGTTCCTGGTTCATCGTGTCCAGGTCATTGGTCTTGGCTGCAAGTTCGGAGTTCAGCTTATTAATCGTATCAATCGCATCCTGCCGTTCTTTCTGGCGGTCGGCTTCGATCTGGGCGACGGTCTGGTTATTTGCCGAGCGGGCTGATTCAGCAGCGGTGATCGCCTTATTTTCGGTATTCTGAATATCCGTCACCTGGGTCTGCGTGGCTTTGACCGCAGCGTTTAGCTCATCCACCTTCGTCTGCGTTTGCCGTTGGGCCGCAACCAGGTCATTTTTAAGAGCGTCGATCTGCTGTTGCTTGATCAGCAGTGAACGGGCCATGCTGTTGTAGGAATCCAGAAGCGCTGTGGTGGATGGCGGCGTGCCACCCGCTTCGGCGACGCCCTTGGCGGCACTCTGCATGGAGGCTTTTGCCGCCGAATAGGCTGCTTCGATGCTGGGAGCGTTTGGATCAATCAGGTTTTTCAAATCATCGCGCTGCTGCATCGCGACCTTCAGCAGCGGCATCGACGGGGTGATGTCGGGCAGGTGGTTCGGATCCTGCTGCGCTTTTTCCAGCTCTTCGATCTCGGGGCCGACCGGAGTGCCATTGGGCAGCACGCGCGGCATGACGCTGCTCTTGAGCGTCGTGTACTGCTCACGCATCTTGGCTGAATCCACACCATAATAAATGGCGAAGATCGCCGCGGTCACAAAGAGAATCACGAAAATCACCACGGCGGTGATCAACCCTGTTCGTGAAGATTGCGGCGCAATTGGCGGCATGTCGTTAACCTCGGTTGAAAAACTCTGATAGCCTTCCTGTGAGCCGTTAATCTAACCAATGGACGAATAAGGAACAAGTTGCGAACTCAACCAATTACTTCCCCTTACAATATTTAACGGCGCGTCCGAGGGACCGCGCTGGACAGGTGCACACCTTCCAAACGCGGTGCTGCTCACGCGCCGCTAAATATTTTGTAGGAAATGTTTTCGTTTTTCGTTGTCCCTTGCCGCCTTGTCCCTTGTCCCTGATTTCATTTCCCTTGTCCCTGACACTCGCTTACCATACAATACCCTAACAAAGAATTCCTCGGACGAATGCCGAAAAGATGAAGCAAGGAAGCTATTCTTATGACCACAATGGATGCACCGGTGAGAAAAGCAAAACGTGAAACCGCCGAATCGATGGCCGCCAGGCAAAAGGAGATCAGCGTCTCCGAATTCTTTGCCAAGAACCGCCATCTGCTCGGCTTCGATAATCCCCGCAAAGCGCTGCTGACCGCAGTGAAAGAAGCCGTCGATAATTCGCTCGACGCCTGCGAGGAAGCCGGCATTCTGCCCAACATCACCATCGTGATCGAAGACCTCCAACCCGACCGCCCGGCGAACGCAAAGCAATCGCGCTACCGCGTGACCATCGTCGACAACGGTCCCGGCATCGTCCGCCGCCAGGTTGAGAATGTGTTTGGTCGCTTACTTTTCGGTTCTAAATTCCACCGTCTGAAAATGTCGCGCGGCCAGCAAGGCATCGGTATCTCTGCCGCGGGCATGTACGGTCTGATCACCACCGGTAAGCCGATGGTCATCCATACCCGCCCATCCGCCAAAAAGCCCGCTCATCATATTGAGTTGGCCATGAACACCAAGACCAATCGCGCCGAGGTGACCGTCGATAAAGAAGTGCAGGATTTCCCCCCTGCCGACCTGCGCGCTATTCCGGCGATCAAGCGCGATCCTGGCATTTTAAATTTAGAAAATTTCGAGACCGGCACCTCGGTCGCCATCCAGCTCGAAGGCCGTTATCAAAAAGGCCGGGGCAGCGTCGATGAATTTTTAGAATTAACCGCTATCGCCAACCCGCACGCGAGAATTGTCTTCGTCCCACCAAACCGCGTCGCCGCTGATGATTCCCAAGATGACCTTCCATTAACCAATGCCGCCAAAGACGCCACGCATGCTCCGCCCGATCCGGTGGAAGTCACCGGTTTGGCGGCGACTGCTGAAGCACCCGAAGGCATCGATCCCACCATCACCACCACCGAAAAAGATGGCGTGATCCTTTTTCCGCGCGGCACCGAGCAGCTTCCTCCCGAAACTCGCGAAATCCAACCGCATCCCAAAGGCATCGAGCTCGGCATCCTCATCCAGATGCTCAAAGACTACGAAGCCCTCAACAAGACCGGCACGGTTTTTAATTTCCTCCAGGAACAATTCTCCCGCGTCTCCCCCGCCAAGGCCTCCGATTTCTGCAAAGCCATCGGTGCCCACTCCCGCACCAAGTGCGGCGATCTCGATCATTCGCAAATCGAAAAACTTTTCAAAGAATTCCAGGAATCCAAACTTCCCCCGCCGCCCACGGATTGCCTCGCCCCCATCGGCGTCCGCCAGCTCCTCGCCGGCATGCTCAAAGGCGTCAAAGCCGAGTTTTACGCCGCCAGCAGCCGTGAACCCGACGTCTATCGCGGCCGCCCGTTCCAGATCGAAGCCGCCATCGCCTTCGGTGGCGAACTCCCGGCCGATGACTCCGCGAGAATCATCCGCTTCGCCAATCGTGTCCCCCTGCTCTTCCAGCAATCCGCCTGCTCCAGTTTCAAATCCATCACCGAAACCGGCTGGCGAAATTACAATCTTTCCCAACCCCGCGGCAGTTTGCCCGTCGGTCCACTCGTCATCATGATCCACATGGCCAGCGTCTGGGTCCCCTTCACCAGCGAATCCAAAGAAGCCATCGCGGATTACGATGAAATCCGCAAAGAAATGAAACTGGCGTTAATGGAGTGCGGCCGCAAGCTCGGCACCTATCTCCGTAAGCGCCAACAAATGCAGCGCCAAGCCGCCCGCCGCGACGTCTTCGAACGCTACATCGGCGAAATCTCCAAAGCCATCAACGCCATCAACGGCGCCGACGCCCAAAAACTTTACGACACATTATTGAAAGAAGCCCAAAAACGCACCGCGATCGCCGATGCACAACTCGATGAAGAGGGCAAGACGGTAAAGAAAGACGAAACCGAAGATTTAAAAGCCGACGACGGCGTAGTCATGGTCGAATCCCGCGCTTCTCATTTAAATCCGGAGCCCACAACCGCGCAAGACGGGCTAGCTACTTCAGTGGCTAGCTCCTCCCCCAAATCTGAAACCGTGAAACTCTCTTCGTCGAAGCCCAAAAAGAAAAAACCGGACTCCCAAAAAGAACTATTTTAATTGCCCGCACATGCGCAAAAAAATCGCCAGTTCGAGTTGGCCTCTGTGTCCTCTGTGCTTCTGTGGTTAAATCTCTTTTCTTACAATTACGAGAACTAATATGGCCAAGAAAAAACTCAGCGCTTCCATCAATAAACGCATCCAAGAGCGTGACAAACAAACCCTCGGCAAAATCACCAATCTCGCTGATGGCGTCTCCACCGCTGCCTTCAAAGGCAAGGACATCGCCGTCGCCATCCCCACGCGCGCCAAGAGCAACACTCTCTGGAACCGCAAAAAGGGAATCCTCCAGATGGGCGATGCCACCGCCGACCGTGAGCTGTTCAATCTGAACCAGGCCAAGCAGTTCATGCAGACCATGCTGCACGCCAGCACCATTAAGGAATTCATCGACGCCGAGAAAACCTCCAGCCTGCGAGGCGTCTTTTACAAAGCCAAGCACACCGTCGCCGGCACGCGCGAAAATACCTTCGACACGCAGGATGAATCTGACCCCATTCTCGAAGACCTCGAAGTTGCCCTTGGCGCCCTGCGCGAAGAACTCCACGTCTTCGCCGAAAACCGCGGCGCCATGGTTGGCAATATCACCGTTGTCGATAAGGGCGATGAAATCGACTGCCGCCGCATGGGCTCGGGCGGATACGCCATGCCTTCAATCGTCGAACCCGACATCATCGAATTCAAAAAGTGCGAAGCGGATTTCGTCCTCCACGTCGAAAAAGGCACCGTCTGGAACCGCTTCAACGAAGACCGCTTTTGGGAAGAAAACAACTGCATCCTCACCCACGGCGCCGGCCAACCCCCCCGCGGCTGCCGCCGACTCCTCCAACGCCTCAACCAGGAGCTCAAGCTTCCCATCATCTGCCTCCTCGACTGCGACCCCTGGGGGCACTACATCTACAGCGTCATCAAACAAGGCTCAATTTCTTTAGCGTTTGAGTCTTCTCGCCTCGCCATCCCCGAAGCCAAATTCCTCGGCATCCGCGCCAAAGACTATGACGAATGCGAACTCAGCGACGCCGTCAAAATCGACCTCACCGACAATGACAAAAAACGCGCCAACGAAATCCTCGCCTACCCCTGGTTCGCCGACCACAAAGGCTGGCAAAAAGAAATCAACCGCATGCTCCAAAATGGATTTAAGATGGAAGTCGAATCGCTGATCACCAAAGACATCAGCTATGTCACTGAGGAATACGTGCCAATGAGATTGAAGAAGAAGGATTGGTTGGATTGACGTCCACCCCCAACAAAGCTTCGCTGCCTAAACGTTTCTTAGCGACCTTGCTGAACGCTCTTTTGTTTGTTTTCCTGATTGTAGTCGGCGTTGCGGCTGTCTTGCTCTGGTCAGATTACCATGCATTGAGAAAACAACGGCGGGAACTGATTGCAGAAATTAGCAACCCCGGCGCAACCACCAGACTGACCAATTCCGTACAACCATTCTTCTCCTGCACTCTAGCTCCGTACAATCAATTTTCAGATCGGGATCAAGAAGCCCTATCGAAGAATCTTCGATGGTTTTCCTCTCACATTGACGCAGTTCCAATATTCGACAACACTGGCCATATCAGCGGGATTGTGCTGATGTGCGGCGGACACGACGATTATTTCGGGCTGATTATTACTTCAACGACTCGGCCACCGAACTATCAATCCTATATCATGCGGCAATTAGCTGCGCACGTTTGGTTTTGGGATGACGCGAAACATATGCCTACCCCATGATTCCTCCCTTCAACCATCACGGCTATCTCCCTCCCGGCATCCACCGCGCCGCTTTAGATGAAATCGAAACCTGCTTCGGCACTTCAAATCCCGAGCGGCGCGAACTCATGCAATCCCTTCGCTGGCTTGTTGATATGTGCCATCAAGATGACGTCCTCCGTCTAATCGTCAATGGCAGTTTCGTAACCGCCAAATCAGACCCAGAAGATGTCGATTGCGTCCTACTCGGTGGCCCACATTCGCCCAGCACGCTATCCAAATCCACCAATGGCGAAGTCCATTGCCTTTTATCCATCTTGAAATTGCCGATGCTATAATATTTGAGGAATACGTCACTGAAATCTTCGGCCGCGACGCCAATATGCAGCCCAAAGGCGCAATCGAGGTAATCCTATGAGACTGATATGCCGCTCCCAATTCGAGAACACCCGCATCAAACTAGCCAGCCTTGAAGAGCATTATCAGTGTGCCCTCCAGCGCGAAATGGATAATCCAGAGCTCAAACAACTCACACTCTATTCCCTACAGCTAATGATCAATCAATTAAAAGAAGAACTGATCCGATTTGAATGCGATGTGAAAGCGGGAAGAATCAAGGAAGAATTACACGCCTCCTGAATTAATTCTTTAAAATCGCGAATGTTGTAATCTTATCCCGAGGGGATACTGCCCCATGACTCTCCGCCCACTTTCCATTATCGTGTGTTTACTTCTTAGTTTCGCCATGAACCAAAGTTCTTCCTCCGCCGACGCCCGCGCATCGCAAGATTTGCTCTCTTACGTCTCTACGCTCCAAGGCACTGATTCCAAATATGATCTGTCTCATGGCAATACTCTTCCCTTCGTCTGCACCCCATGGGCCTTCGTCAACTGGACCCCGCAAACAGCGGAAACCGGTAATTGGCTATTCCAACCCGATAAACCCATCAACGGCTTTCGCGCTACCCGCCAGCCTAGCCCATGGATTGGTGACTACGGTCAGTTTTCGCTCATGCCACAGCTCGGCCCCGTGCGGCTTTCCATACACGATCGCGCTTCGGATTATGATCCCAAGACCGCCATCTTTCGTCCGGATTATCTACGAGTTGATTTGACACAGGATCATGTCACTACCGAACTGACCGCCAGCCAGCGCTGTGCTGTCTTTCGCTTCACCTATCCCAACTCGAAGACCGGCCGACTCATCATCGCCGCCGCCGGCCCTTCGCGGATCGAATTCACCAACAATCAAATCCGCGGCTACTCGCGCAAAGCCGAAGGTGGTGTCGGTGATAAATTCTTCTCTTACTTCGTCATCCAATTCGATCGCCCTTTCCGTCCGGCGAGCAAATCGCCCATCGAATCCGCCGACGCCCTCACCTATGTTGAATTCGACCTCGATTCCAAACCGGTCGAAGTTCGCGTCGCCGCCTCCTTCATCAGTTTCGATCAAGCACAGCGCAATCTAGATCGCGAAACCGCCGGTGGTTTTGACGCTACGCATTCCGCCTGCGCCGCCGAGTGGGAAAAACATCTCGCCAAAATCCAGATCGAAGCTACAGAGGACCAGAAGAAAACCTTCTACTCCTGCTTTTATCGATCGCTCATTTTCCCGCACCGCCTCTACGAGCTCGACGCCAATAATCAGCCGATTCACTACAGCCCTTACGACAGCCAGATTCATCCCGGCGTTCTTTATGGAGACGCTGGCACGTGGGACATGTTCCGCACGACCTTCCCTTTCTACACCATTCTTTTCCCCAAAGAATACGGTGAGATACTCCAAGGCTGGCTCCAGGCTGGTATTGAATCCGGCGAAATCCCCGAATGGCCTAGCCCGGGAGCCCGCGTCTGCATGGTCGGCCAACACTCCGCCGCCATGTTCGCCGATGCGGTCGCCAAAGGCATCACGTCTTTTGATGTGCCAAAGGCTTATCAACTCTTGCGCGAGCTCGCCTTTGCCGATCCTGCCAACACTCCCAAACGCGCGGGACTACAGGATTATTTAACGCGCGGCTTCATCCCCTCCGGCCATGCCACCTACGCCTCCTCGGCCACCATGGACTACGCTTACGACGATTGGTGCATCGCCCAGATCGCCAAACAGCAAAGCGACCAGAAAACCTACGACATCCTCATGAAGCGAGCCCAGAATTACCGCAATCTCTGGCGCTCCGATGTCGGCTTCCTCGGCGCTAAAGACGATCACGGCAACTGGATCAATCCATTCGATGAATTCTACTGGGGCGGCCCCTACGTCGAGGGCGGTCCCTGGCAAAATAGCTGGGCTGTCCAGCACGATCCCGCTGGTCTCGCTTCGCTCCTGGGCGGAAATGAAAAACTCTGCGCTAAATTAGATCAGATGCTCGCAATGCCCCCCACCTTCCACGTCGGCGGCTACGAGACGGTCATCCATGAAATGACCGAGATGGCCGTCGCTCACTTCGGCCAATACGCCCATTCGAACGAACCCGTCTTCCACGTCCTCTATCTCTTCGCCGCTGCCGGCGAACCCTGGAAAACCGAATACTGGACCCGCAAAGTCTGCAACGATCTATACAACGCCACCCCCCAGGGCTTTTGCGGCGACGAAGACACCGGCTCGATGGCCTCCTGGTACATTCTCAGCTCGCTGGGCTTCTACCCCCTTTGCCCCGGCGATCCCAATTACGTTCTTACCAGCCCCCTGTTTCCAAAAGCGACTCTGCATCTTCCCAACGGAAATACTTTCACCATTACCGCCGCCAATAACTCGGCCGAAAATGTGTATGTCCAATCCCGCCAAATCAATGGGGCCGATTATTCCAAAACTTTTATCCCCCACGCAACGCTCACTCGCGGCGGCGAAATGCAACTGGAAATGAGTTCGTCACCCAACCGACGCTCGCTGAGTAATAACGAACTGCCATACTCAGCATCTAAATAAATCCGGATTGTTAAGCTCAGCATCGCCCAAAAACTATCGCCGGCAATCCGGGCACGCGCCGTGCACGAGCACTTCGGAATAATCCACGCGATAGCCAGGCCCGACACTCGTTCGGCGAGGACTGTTCTCCACCGCCATATCCGGGAGGCATTGCACGGCCCCGCATTCATCGCAAACGAAATGCGCATGCTCATGCCGAGCGGTTCCATCGCCAATCCCATATCGCCAAATCTGATCATCCCCGCGAACCCGGTGCAGCAATCTTTTTCCGGTCAGCGTATTGAGCGTGCGATAAAGCGTAACATTGTCGGTATTAGCTGGAAGCTGACTCAAAATTTGCGGAGCACTCAGCGGCGATTTGCTTTTGGCCAGCACTTCCAACGCCCCCGCCCGCACTGGCGTATGCCGCAACCCCACATTGTGCAGCAAATCCATGAGGTTGTTCTGCTCCTTGCTCATCGGCAAGACAATTATAGCAGTTGGCGCATATGGCGACGAACCATGGTTTAAAGCATGCCCGGCATCCGCTTGAGATTTCTTTTGCAGCGACTAGGATAACCCACGCCGAACCACGATTTCGGGCGATTAGTTCAGCTGGCTAGAACGCACGGATCACACCCGTGAGGTCACAGGTTCGAGTCCTGTATCGCCCATCTCTGCTGACAGTAGCATTTCGTAAGGTTCAGAATCGTCCAGTAAATCCGAATGATTTTCAATTTCGCGGTTCGTTGATTTCTGGTCTTTACCTCCCTCTATGGCATGATACTGCGTCGGATTCTGCGTCGCTTTTGATGCAGCTTTCGGCTCGGCAGATTCAGGGGTTTGTGAATCTTCAACGGTTTTTGCTGCGTCGCCTTTGGCCGCCTGTTCAAAATGGCTGTCAGTGACCTGCAAATAATGCTCCTGAGCAATCGCCCTGCTGTTGCCCAACCATGCACATACGACGTGAATCGGGTATCGCTCGGCTAGTTCCGTCTGCCGCGTGCTGCGGAGATTCTGGAATAGTTTTGGCCACACCTTCAGACCTGCCCGCTCGATAATACGTTTTAGTTGCGACCGCAGATTTTGCTTAGGGTCTCGATACCGATGAATGATGTATTTCGTACCCGGCTCGGCCTGTTCAAAGCATTCCCGCAGATGGGGGAGAAGTTCCGGAAAGATTGGAATTTGTCGGCTTTCTTTTCCTTCATGGTGTTCGGTTTTCGGAGAATGAATAGTCAAGCGGCTCTGTCCCCAATCGACACCCGCCCACGTAAGCCCTAAATGCTCCGATGGACAACGTAGACCGCCGTACCGGCTCAAGGCGAACAACAAACGCCATTCCGTATCGGGACAGGCTTTCAAAACTTTCGCTGCCTCTACCTGAGATATGAAATAGCTTCGGGCTTTGTTGCCCTGAACTTGGCAACGCAATTCAGCAAATGGATTCTCATTGATTAACTTCCGACGCATAGCGGCTCTGAAGAATTGCTTAGCAATCCCGCAACGTCGCCGCACGGTGTTGTCAGCCAACTTCTCTTCCCCAATCAAGTGAACCGTTCGCCACTGGTCTGCCTCACCTGCTGTTATCTCCCGCAGGGGTTTATCTGCCCCAAAATATTCCACCAGACAACGGCGGGTATGGCCAAACACAATCGCAGTGCTTTGCTTTACGTCGCACCGATCTTTTATGTACTGGTCAAGAAAGGTGCCAACCTTCTCACTCTGCCGGGGATTGGTTAGACCAACAGCCGCCAGCTTTGCGTGTGTTGCATCATCCCGGCTGACAAGCCATCGGGCAGTTTCGTCGTCAATGTTTCCTGTTGTCTTTACTCCTATCAATGCTTCCACCTTCACCTTGAAAGCGTTCGCCTGTTTCTCGCTTATTTTCCCTAGTCGGATGGTCTTACACTTGTCCCCGTCGATAAATTGCACTCGCTTCCGCCCATTAGGATCACGAATCACTGAAGCCATTTTATTGTCTCCTGTTCTGGTAAATATACCCTGTAATTTAAAAACGCGCCACCGAAATCTACGCCGCAACAGACTGACGACGGATGAAGTCTTGCACTTCCGCCACCGCGTAGAAAACTCGCTTGCCGATTTTTACTCGTTTGATTTCTCCCCGCTTAGTGATTGTCTCCAATGTCTTTTCACAAATCCGCAAAGCATTTGCCGTCTCTGGAATGGTCCACAGCAATTGCATATCTGCCGTCTGTTCCATTACTACCTTCTAAAAACGAGAGCGGGAGAACAGAATAACTCCATTCCCCCGCGTCTCTAGGTTTTGAAATTGATTACTGAACTAGGGCAGCTACGTACCCGGCCTGCAACTGTTCTGAATGACTCGGCACAATTGCCACCCCATCCGGAAACGCTGCTGCGATAATTGCATCCAGTGATTTGGTATTAACGCCTTGCTGTCCGTTTAGAAATCGTCGGATTGCTGACTCTTTCAGGCATGCGGCATAACTGAGTTGATAAACACTTTTGCCGGTAGCTCGTACAGCTTCCCGGATTAACTGTGAGAATTTTTTATCGTTCATTGGGTTTACTTTCATTGAAATAGAGCAAGAGAGAGACAGGATTAGCTATCTCTCCCCTGCCCGTTAGTTAGCTTCTTACATGCCTCGCATTTTGGCTATCGCAGTAGTCTGAGCGTTCTCAAACGCTGCCGACTGACCGGCATCATTAGGATTCAAACCTACCTGCTGCATCACTTCTGCCCGATGGTTGTGCAATGCGAGCGGAGTGGCGAATAGGGGTAACTGCTGCCACCCATTGGGAGCGGACTTGGCCTCACTGATTGAGGCTGGAAGATTAGCCCGTAAATGAGCATAGACCTCCAAATTGGTAAGGGCAGTGATTAAGTCATAGCGGGGCGTAGGCGGCAGCGTTCCATGTATTTTGAATGACTG
>DASXDR010000192.1:0-21610 GCA_036490535.1 Tepidisphaeraceae bacterium
ACGCGAACTTTCCAGTTATGGCCGTGCAGGGGTTCCATTGAGCCGTCGTAAAGCCGCAGTTGGTGGGCTGCTGCGAATTCGCGCGTGGTGGTGATGGAAAAAGGCATGAGCGTGATTGTGGGGAAAATTGTGGGGATGTCACGCAATAGATGGCGCTGTCGTGCGGCTTTCTCTGAAAATTCTTCACCAACGCGGAAATTTTTTGGCGGATACAATATTTGAATGACCGAAAAAGAATGGTTGTCCTCATCGAATCCACAGGCGCTGATGTGGTTTCTGCGCAATGAGCATAAACCCATCGAGGAGCGGCGATGGCGTGTTTTCGCTCTTTGGTGTGTCCAACGCCCGTGGACTGAATTTACCGATCCGCGCAGTCGTCTTGCTATGGAGTCATTTGCTGGATGGATCGATGGTCTTGTCAGCGACGCCGAACTTGCCAACGCGCATGAACTGGCAAAGGCGGCGGAGCATGAGGCGTGGGTAACTAAAAGGCGTAAATATCCTGAATTATTAGCGAGAGCTATTTCCGATGGCTCACGAGATGCATCGAGTTTAGCAAGCGGAATAGCAAGTCATGCGTGTTCGGCTGCTGGATATGTTGCGTGGCAAGGTGCCCAAGGGACGCGAGAAGTTCAGAAGCAAGCAAAGCATGCCGCGTGGCACATCGAGGCTAATGAGCAATGCAAATTATTTCGCGAGATCATGGGTAATCCGTTTGCCGCAAGCGTTTAGACTAAAAGCCATGATCCTTCTGAATGTTCCGTGATACGCTGGGTTATGCTGGAGCATCATTTCCGAAGATTCAAATTCCCGGGCCGAGGACGGCCCGTCTCTGTTGGGAAGGAAAAGCCTTAGTTTCCCAGATATTTCTAAAAGTAGCACGAAAGTTTTTCGGAGTCATTATCTCAGGACTTCTCCCCACTGGCGTTCCTGACAGGTTATCCACAAATCTATCCACTGACTATCCGTTTTTGAAGCGAAAAATGGCATGTCGGCCAATGGTTCACAAAAACTATAGCAATTTTTACCCAAATTAAATTTTTTTATTGACCCGGTGGTTGAAAGTGGTTAGATTTCCCACGTCGACAATTCAGGGAGCTAAAGCCCATTGACGCCACGCTTTCTCGGCGAATTCGAGGTCATGCTGGATGAGAAGAATCGCTTGCCGATTCCCGCAGCCATTCGCAAAAAGCTCGAGCCGGAAAAAGCGATGTATCTGGTGTTTGTGAAGAAATGGCCCTGGCTGTATCCGCTGAGTTATTACGACAAGCTGATGGAATCGTTTCAGCCCAGCCTGGAGCCGACGGAAGAAGAGATGGCCTTTATCCATAAGCATGGTTCGATGGCCAGCATCGTGGAATGGGATAACCAAGGACGGATTCTCATTCCTGAGCTGACCCTGAGGCGATGCGAAGGATTGGGCCGGGAGCTGACGCTGGTTGGCGGCATCAATCGCCTGGAGATTTGGAATCGACAGGCGTGGAATACGCGATGGACCAGTTTGCTCGACAAAGGAACAGGGAATTCGGAGGCAAAAGCGCTGAATTTTGAGCCGCAAGGGATTGTGGTTCCCCACTTTCAACCACCGACGGAGCGTGTGGAGCGGTGAATTGATTAACCGGGCGGCATGATGTTGCCCGGCAAAAGTGCAGGACGCACTTGAAAGCGAAGCGGCCTTGCTCGGCAGGGAAGTCGAACAGGGCCGGCAGTTAAAACCAGTATCGGTTCTGCCACGGATGGTAGCGCCGAATCGCGATACGCCTTGAGCCGTTCTCAGGATGAGGCCTCCGTTCGCAGCGGAGGGGTCATGGACGGCCCGACTCGGGTGTATCTCGGTATATGGTGATCGGCTCTCCATAGCCAAACTCTACAAACAATTCCCGAACAATTATGGCATCGGGTGATCTCGATTGCAAGGAAAATCTTCCGGAGGGAGAAATTCCTTTCAAGGAACGGCCAGTCAGATATCAGCACTTCAATTTGCTTGATCGTTGATCTTTTCAATTCGTTATCAGCCGTTCAGACCCTCCAAAAACAAGTCGATCTCACAAACTGCCGGCAATTGTCGTTCATAGCATTGATTGAATGAAGTTTTACCAAACCCTGCGCTAAATCTGCCGGAATTGCTGGCTTTGGCGAATAAACATCACCTAGCTGGAGATGTTATCGGAGCAAGGCAGCGGTATCAGGAGCTGCTAGAGGTTGAGCCAAACCACGCAGAGGCAATTTTTGGTATTGGTTTGCTCGAATATGGGGATGGCCAATATGGCGCAGCGCTGAAACATGTCCGGCGAGCGATTTCGATTAACCCACACGATATCCGGTTTCATTTTGGTCTGGCGCAGATTCTGACGGATAGCGGACAATATGCTGCGGCGGAGGCGGAATATCAGCATGTGTTGTCGGTCGAGCCGAGACGGGCGGAGGTGCACTTTGCTGTCGGGCATTTGCGCGAGCGCGAACAGAATTGGGCGGCGGCATTGGAGGCGTATCAGGTTGCCGTGGAGATTAAGCCGGGATATGTCGAAGCGCTCAATAATCTCGGCAATTGCTATCAGCGGATGGGAAAATTGGATCAGGCGGCTGATATGTACGGCAAGGCCCTGCTTGGTCGGCCGGAGTATGCCGATGCGCTGGCGAATCTTGGAATCGTGCTAGCCGCGCTCGGGCGAACTGTCGAGGCGACGGATCGTTTGAAGCAAGCCATCGCTCAGCAGCCGCAGGTTGCCCAGCATTATTTGAATCTTGGTGCGGTATTGTGCCAGCGCCGCGCATTCGACGAAGCGGTTGGCGTTTTGCAAAAAGCGCTGACTCTGAACGGCAATCTCGCCGAAGCAGCGTACAACCTGGGCAATGCCCAGCGCGGCCTGGGTCAATTGGAAGAAGCTATCGCGCAATACCGCCGGGCGATCGAGCTGAATCCGCTCCATGCCGATGCGCAAAATAATTTGGGCGTGATTTACAAAGAGCAAGGCAAATTTTCGCTTGCCGCTGCTGCTTTTGACGCCGCGATCCGTACGGATCCCAGCTCTGCGGTTGCGCTGAACAATGCCGCCAATTTGCATCGTACGCTTGGCAAACTTGACGATGCCGAGGCACTCTTGCGTCAGGCCATCTCTGTTCAGCCGAATCTGTCGGCAACGTATAACAACCTCGCCAATGTGCTCAAGGATGCCGGGGCGCTCAGCGAAGCGATAGATTGCTATCAGAAATCAATACATCTCGATCTCAGCAACGCAGCGGCGCACAGCAATCTCATTTACTCGCTCTATTTTCAGGAAACTGATGGACGAAAAATATTGGAAGCGTCGCGACAATGGGATGCGCAACATGGAAAGTCGTTGCGGAGAAACAGAGCTGCGATGGGGAATGAGCGGCGGAGCGATCGCCGGTTGCGGATTGGTTATGTTTCAGGCGATTTTCGGGAGCATTGCCAGTCGCTGTTTACTATTCCATTATTGTCCAGTCACGACCATCAGGCGGTGAAAGCGTTCTGCTATTCGAGCGTGGAGCGGCAGGACCAGCGGACCGCGCAAATCACTGGCTATGCTGATACTTGGCACGACGTGCGGCATTTGAACGATGCAGAGTTGTATTCACTTATCCAGAACGATCGGATCGATATTCTGGTCGACCTGGCGATGCATATGGCTGGCGGTCGACCCGAGCTTTTTGCACGCGGGGCTGCGCCGGTGCAGGTGGCGTGGCTGGCGTATCCGGGAACGACCGGACTGTCCGCGATGGATTACGTTTTAACTGATCCGTGGCTGGCGCCGGCGGGTTTTGATGCGCATTACAGTGAAAAAGTCATTCGCCTTCCCGAAACATTCTGGTGCTACGATCCGCTGAGCGACGATCCGCAGGTGAATGAATTGCCGATGCTTAGCAAAGGTCGGCCGACATTTGGCTGTCTCAATGCTCCCTGCAAAATCAGCGATCATACCCTGCGGTTGTGGGCTGCGGTGATGAAGCGTATCGAAAATGCTCATCTGGTATTGATGGCGCCGCAAGGCCGTCACCGTGCGCGGCTTCTGGAGCGTTTTGCCGCGCAGGGTATTTCTGCAGATCGGATCACGATGAAGGATTTTGTTCCGCGGCAGACTTATCTGCGCAACTATCACCAGATTGATCTGGGGCTGGATACCATTCCTTATAACGGCCACACGACCAGCCTGGATAGTTTCTGGATGGGCGTGCCGGTGATTTCCCGAATTGGCCAGACGGCAGTGGGCCGCGCCGGTTTGAGCCAGCTTTCTAATCTCGGGCTTGGCAATTTGGCTGCGGCGACGGATGAGCAATATGTCGATCTCGCGGTGAAACTTGCAACCGATTCCATTCGGTTAGCTGAATTACGCCACACACTGCGCGGGCGAATGCAACAATCCGCCTTGATGGATAAGCAGCGCTTCGCGCGGAATATCGAAGCGGCTTATCACCAAATGTGGCAGGAAAAATTCCAGTAAAATAGATCACGCTGCGGATCGACACACCTGCGATGCTGAGCGTTCCACAGATGGTGGATGAACAAATTCCGCTGCTGCGTGCAGTTGCTCTTTAGTTGCGTCAATACCCGCCAGGGCGGCGAGTTGTTGGGCCGTGTCCAGCGGATTTGACTGGACATAGTCCCAGGAAAATTTCGTCAGATTTACTTGCGCGGGTTCCAAGGCGACTAGGCGATCCCACAGCCGCTGTTGCAGGGGCGCGACGAGTCGATGGTCGAACCATCTACGTCGATTTAAGCCATCAACCGATTCATCGAATTCTCGCCAGCACCACACAAAGCGCACATCATTGCCACAGGCTGTCATCAATTCCTTGATGCAAAGTGATAACAGCGGATGTTTTAGACCCACGGGGCCGGCGCATTTAGATTCCTGCAGTTGCAACCAGTCCCGAAAAAATCTCACGCGTTCTGCTGACGAGCCGTGATCGATCAGCAACGGCTCGCTCCACCATTTGCGCATTTGCCGGGCGATATCGTAGGGCTCGTAATAATTTTCGGGATCAATCTCGTGGGAATTTCGCCAGAAGGGGGCTCCCATGTTTACACCCAAGCGATGCAGCATCCCCGCCAGGGCTGTCGATCCGGAATTATACAAACCAAGCACGGCGATCCGCCGTCTTGTCGGACTAATCATATTAAAAACCGATCCTGCCCCGGTTTTTACATCGGATATTCAGTGCGGTTTACTGCAATATCGGGACCTCACCGAGAATTGGCCCACAGCAGGGCCGTGTGGGCTTTTACCCGCAGGATTGCGAACGAAGAAATTAAACGATTGTTGAAAGTTATCGTGCGTGCGCGGATGAACCGATAGATTATCCAATGCCCGATGTTTCGCAGACGTTTGATCGCGTGGTGGTGGTGAATCTCGACCGTCGGCCGGAGCGCATGGAGCGGTTCTGGCAATTGCTGGGCGATTGGCCCTTTCGGCGACCGGAGCGCTTTGCGGCAATTGATGGCGCCGTGGCCGGCGTTCCCGCTGGATGGGAGCGCGGCGCTGGGGCATGGGGGTGCATGCTTTCGCATCGCCAGGTGATACGCACGGCCATCGACGATGGGCTCTCCTCCGTTCTCCTGCTGGAGGATGATGCGTTTCCCGTCGACAACTTTGCCCGGCAGTCGGCGGAATTCCTTCAGAATCTGCCCGATGATTGGGATTGCATTATGTGGGGTGGCGAACACATTCTTCCGCCGCACAGTGTTGCACCGGGAATCGTTCAATGTGTCAGCACCAATCGCACGCATGCCTTTGCAATTCGTGGGCGGATGATGAAAACATTGCTGGAATTCTGGGAAGCCACGCGCAACGATCACTGCGATCTCATTCTCGCGTCATTGATGCGTCATTTCAAAGCGTATGCCCCCGAACCATTTTTGATCGGCCAGGATGCTGGCTACAGCGACATCACCGGATTCAAGGAATGCCTGCGCTTTCTTTCTCCCGAGCACACGCGCGCCATCGCCGCCAAAGACAGTCGCCGCTATTTTCTGGAAACACTTGTGATAACCCGCCCTGAACGCGCACGCGCAGCGGTATAACACAGTTTGCATTGCGGGCTAGCCGCTTCAGCGGTTAGCAACTCCATATCAAATCCGAAATAGCGCGCCCATCTTTTTACCCAGAACCGAATTCGCACAAAGCAACGTCAGACCCAGCACAAGCATCGCCCAAACCCCCAACGCCGCAGCGATGCATGGTCCATCACCCAGCCGAGCGCTAAGCTCCCATATCGCTTTGGTAATGGGGTAGTAATCAGTCCGTTGGGCGAGAATCAGCGAATCCGAGACTTCCAGCATAGCGAAGGTAAAAGCGAGCAGCACACCAGCCAAGAGATTTGCAGTGATTAATGGCAGCGTGATTTTCCGCAACACGCGCCCGGCATTCGCACCAAGATTAGCGGCGGCGAGTTCCAGATCATACGGAATTTGCTCGAGACCAGCGACGATGCTGCGGACGATGTAAGGCAATCGACGAGTAGCATAGGCGATGATCAAAAGCAGCAGGGGGGATTGCTGGAAATCCAGCCAACTCGGCGTGCGATCGCCGAAGCGTTGTTTGAAATGAATGCTGATAGCCACATAACCGAAGGCCAGCACGATGCCCGGAACAGCCAGCGGCAGCATGGACAGGGAATCGAGCAGATAGCGCGTGGGCAGATGCGATCGGGTGACGAGCATTGCGACGCCTAAGGCAACGATAGCAGCGAGAACGGTGGCTAGCGAAGCGTAAAGAATGCTGTTAGCAATGCTGGGAATCACGAGCGGATCGCGCAAAGCGTTGAAATAGTGGACCAGCGTGAAATGGGCGGGGAGGAGGGTTTGGTACCAGCTGCCGGGGGAACTCAGGCTGATTAAAATTACGGACAGGTGGGGGAGGATTGCGAGAAAGCAGATCGATGCGCAGAAGAGGATTGCGGCGAACGACGAAAGGCCGTGTAGAGGATGTTGCGTGGAAGCTCGGCCGGCCTTGGTCGTGCTAGCAGGCAGACCGCGACCGAGCACGATCTTGCCGATGGCGTAGAGCAGAGCCGATGCAATCAGCAGAACAAAGACCAAGGCGAACGGAATCGGATTATCTGAAACGTCCGTGATACGCGAGAAAATCTGCACTGGCGTGAGCGTGTAGACATCGAACATCAGCGGCGTACCGAGCTCGGTGAAGCTCCAGATCAGCACGAGTGTGCAGCCGGCGAACAGGCCAGGGCGCAACAGGGGTAAAATAATTCGGCGAAAAATCCTCATCTTTCCCGCTCCGAGATTGGCGGCGGCCAGTTCCAGCGAAGGATCGATATTGGCTAGCGCCGCCTGGAGATTGAGCAGGAGAATCGGATAAAGGCCCAGTGTTTCAATCACAATCACGCCGAGAAATCGCATGCGCCCTAGCCAATCGATTCCCATGGGCCAGTGATGATGCGAAAGAGCATTCAGAATCACCGTGATCGGCCCAAAGCGCGAAAGAAGTTGGCGGATACCAATGGCGCCGACAAAAGGGGGAAGAATCAGCGGAAGAAGCAATAGGCCCTGGAAAATATTGCGGCCAGGAAACTCGTATCGCATCACCATCGCTAGAGGTAAGGAAAGCAATAAGCAAAGAACGGTGACGGCAATGGCAACCAGTGCCGAATTCAAAAGCCCACGCATCAGTACGGGATCGTGAAAGATGAGCTGAAAATATTCCAGGGTGAATTGGTCGTGGCGAACAAACGCCGCGGAGATGCCCTGAGCGATGGGCCAAATGAGAAAGACGCCGAAGAAGGCGTACAGCAGGATGGCGGTGAGGATGTGCGAGGATTTTGTTTGCATTTATTTTGATGTAGCGGCCAAGGCTGCATCTGATTCAGCGAGGTTTTGCACAGTGTGGTAATGCTCGCGAAATTGCCGGGCGAGGGTGATATCCTGTTGGGCGGCGAGTCCAGGCAAATCACTATTGGGCTGAGTGCGCAGTTTGTTTCGCTCCTTGGCCATGATGATTAGATCGTTCATGGTGATCGGCAGTCGGGCCAGATCAGCCAGCAATTTCTGGCGCTGTGCAGGATCATGAATGCGCATGATTGCTTCGTGGGCATTTCGCAAATCATCGCGGTCGTCGATCCAGGCAGAGGTCCAAACCATCGTCATGTCGGGCAAAAGTCCCATCCAATCGTTGCGCTGATTGAAGCCGTGCGCATCAGCGAATGGATCGACATGATCGGTCCAGTCGGTTTGATCGCTGTAAACATCCTGGCGGATGGGCATGCGACGGAGTGAGCGCTCCGCCGGGCCTCCTGGACTACCAGCACGGAGGATCCAGAGGCGCTGCGCTTGCGGCGAAAGAAGAAATTCGATGAAGCGATTAGCGATTTTGTATTGCTCGCCGCGCACGCCAGCAAGGATGGCAATGGGGTCGGGCGTGGTGGAGGTCGCGCCGACAGGAGCGACAAATCGCAAGCGATTGCTGCCGACTTGTTCTTCGTAGACTCGGCCATAGAAATCGATCGCCGTACCGACCGCCGCGTCGCCACTGCCAACATCATTGGGAACCTGCGAGCCCCAGGCCGTGAAATAGCGGGCGTTGGCGGCGATGGATTGCAAAGTTTCCATGCCGTTCTGCCAGCCTGCGGCGAGGGCAGATTGATAACCAGGCAATGCCGCGAGCTTGGATTTGTCGAGCGATTTGACTTGCGGATGCGCAGCAAAGAAGTGGTTCTCCGCGTCGGCCATCGAGTGCTGCACGACCATCATGTAGGCCAGTGCAACGCTTGCGGAGTGGCTCGGATCAGCCAAGGCAACCAGGCCAGACAATTTTTCATTGGTTAGGTCGGTCCATTGCTTGGGCGCCGGCAGGCCGAGGCCTTGGTAAAGAGATGGGTTGTAAATAATGCCCATGCTGCTGAGGCACAGCCCGACCCAGGTAGGCTGTGGAGAGAACGCTGAACGATGAACGATGAACGATGAAGGGCGTTGTTCCCTCCCCTTGTACTCAGGGGGAGGGGTAGGGTGGGGGTGATTCTTTAGTTCTAAGTTCTGAGTTCTAAGTTCTAAGTTGGCCCCACCCTTCACCTCCCCCGGAGTATCAAGGGAGGGCGACAGAGGCGCTTGGTAGTCGTAGAGTTTTACGCCGGCCAACCTCGGCTCTGGAAACGCCGCGTGCAGCAAGGCAGGATCAATTTCCATCTGCTCAAGCACATTGGCGGTACGTTTGAGTTTGACGTCGAAAAAATAATCTCCGCCGCCCCAGACCATATCGATGTCGGGATGGAAATTTGGTGGAAGAGAGCCATCTGGCAAGCGCGCCGCGCGATAGGTCGTATCGAGTTGCTGGTAGATATCGTTCGCTCCGCCCGGCACGCGATAATCAATAACGATCTCCTCGCCGAATTTCTGCCGATACCAGTTCGCAAAGGCGCTGGCAAATGCGCGCCGAATTTCCTGCGTGTTGGCGGTGATGATCACCAGCCGCTTGGCGTTGGGAGGCGGAGAGAAATCAGATTTGGAAAGTGAAGCGCGTAGAACAAAAGGAAGAATCAAGACCAGGCACAGAAGGAGGATGGAAATAGATTTCCGCACGGAATTATTTAGCGAGAAGACGAATATCAGCCGGATCGACTTGCACAGACATCTGCTCGGGAGGATCAAACACCGGCGGATTGCGATGGACTCGCAGGCGACGCCCTTTGATTTCCAGCAAGTGTTCGCTGGTATCGCCGAGGAAAGTGGTGGCGACGACTTGGCCGGTCAGGCGGTTAATGGAATTGTCGTCATCGGCGGGACGAAATGTTTCAGGACGGATGCTGAGCATCACAGTGCTGCCGACGCGCCACGGGGCGGATTCGTCGATGCGGGCCATGATGGTGCCGACATCGGTTTGCACGCCAGCTTCACTGCCGCGAATGGCGATGAGCTGACCGGGAATGACGTTGGAATTGGCGATGAATTTGGCGACGAAGCTGTTGGCGGGTTGGTTGTACAATTCGGTGGGAGTGCCGACTTGCTCGATATGGCCGAGGTTCATCACCGCAATGCGATCAGCGACGCTGAGCGCTTCGCTCTGGTCATGCGTGACGTAGATCGTGGTAATCCCGCGCTGTTTGCAGATTCGGCGGATTTCACTGCGAAGCTCCAGACGCAATTGCGCGTCGAGATTAGAAAGCGGTTCATCCAGAAGCAGGCAGCGCGGCTCAGCAGCAAGTGCGCGCGCAAGAGCGACGCGCTGTTGCTGTCCGCCCGAGAGTTGACTCGGATAAGCCGAGGCATATTCCTGCATCTTCATCCATTGCAATATTTCGGCGATGAAGTTGGCGCGCTGAGCCTTGGGGCGAGCAATGCCGAAGGCAATATTTTCTGCGACGGTCATATGAGGCCAGAGGGCGTAACCCTGAAAACACATAACCGCATTGCGCTGCTGAGTAGGCAGGGCAGTAACATCCTCGTCATTAAAATAGATTTGCCCGCGCGTGGGAGATTCAAGGCCGGCGATGATGCGGAGCAGCGTCGTCTTGCCGCAACCGCTGGGGCCGAGCAGAAAGAAAAGCTCGCCGGCGTTGATCTGGAGATTGATCTGCCAGAGCGCGTCGATGCGCGCGTATTGCTTGGCGATGTCAGTTAGCCGAAGCGTGGTCATGCGGGGGAAAGTGTATTCAGAATTACTCGAGATCGACAGCGGCGAGGATTCAAGGTGTGGGAGAGAGGATCAGGGTGCGAGAGATATGAATAGTTTAGCAATGCTGAAAGGTCGTCGTCATGGTTGGAATAAACTCCGCCGGACCGCGACCGTTGTTAGCAATTTTTCACCTCTTGCCACGATGGCCGGGCAAGGCGTGTGAAATAACGTTTTGACCGCGTCGAGCCGATGAGATAGTATTGCAACTCAGCCGGAGAGGTGGCCGAGCGGCTGAAGGCGACGGTTTGCTAAACCGTTGTACGGGGTCAAACTCGTACCCCGGGTTCGAATCCCGGCCTCTCCGTTGCCGCGCCGAGCAGTTTTATAACGAACTGCTCGGCCTGGACTTGCAATTCAGTCTCGATTTTTGACTGCCCAATTGCCCTCAAATTGCCCTCAAAATCACTGCAAGCCGATTTGATTTCCACGCGCTCCGCGTCGCCTGCCAGCGCCCGCATCGCCGACTGACTTTCTTCGTCGGTGAGGTGATAGTACAACTCCAGAATGTCTGATGAACTATGCCCCAGCCAGGCGAGTGCTTTGCGGTGCGCAACCTGGTGATTGGCGCACAGACTGGCGAAGTGGTGACGGAATGAATGGAGCTTGAATTTCTCAGCGCTCGCAAAGCCCAACTCCGCACACAGATTCTTGACCCGTTGCAGCAGTTGACGTTCGGTGATGCCGGGAAATACCAGCTTGGAAGAACGCGACAATGCGGCAACAAGCGGCGCTACGCGAGGATGGATCGGCACAAACCGTTCATCCTTGTCCTTGGTTGTGCCGTTGGAGCCGCCACGGCGAATATGAAACATGCCGCCGCCGTTGCCATCGAACCTCACGTCAGTCCACTGCATTTGCTCAACTTCACCAATTCGCAGGCCAGCATAGCCGAGCGTGGCAATTGCAGCCCGCTCGATGCCCGTGGCCTTCTCAATCAGTTTCTCGACCTGTTCGGTCGTAAAGCATGGCTGCGGATTCGCCTTGGCTTTCGTCAGTTTGATGCAGCCCAACGGGTATTCCCGCATGAAGCCTTCGGTGTGGCCCCACTTGAATACCTGTTTGCATAGCACCAGGGCACCGTGAACCGTTTTCGGTTCGTATTCTTGATCAAAGAGCCACTCACGATAGCGGTAGAACGGCTCACGACCGAACCGAACAGCCAGCACGATCTTTTGCTCTTTGCAAAACTTTTTCAGTTTGTCCAAATCGGCCCGGTACTTCCATTCCGTCTTTCGCGCTACGCCTCTGGCCTTCACGGCGCTGAAGTAACTGTCGATTAGTTCGGCTACGCCGAGCCGCGAGTCGGCGATGCGGACTTGTCCCTGCTGCAAGCGAGCGTGAATCGCCAGCGCGTTTTTTCTGGCCTCAAGCCGACTACCGGTGCCAAGGTTTTCAGTCACCTGCTTACCGCTGCTATCGCGATACTCAGCAGCGTAACGGTCGCTTTCGGCCACCCGGCCATCTTTATATGCAACGCGTCTGCCGATGGTGATTACCGTGCCCTCAATTCGCTCGCGGTCAATAAGTCTCATTGCATGAACTCCTGGATCAGACGATCCCGCCAGAACCTCAGCGGCTTGCCTCGCTTGATCGCCGATGCGTAGCGCCCTTCACAGGCATGGCGGTAGAGCGTGGATAATTTCAGCCGCAATAAATCCGCCGCCTCATGCGGCGTGAGAATCGGTGGAATCGGCAAATGCTCCGTCACTGCCGCGATTTCCGCCGTCGTTAATTTTCGATTCATAGTGTAATCTCCGCTGTGAAATAACTTTCGTCAAATGTGATTATGCCAACCCCCGTGCGCGTGACCGCGCGGAGGTTTGACACTGACTAAAGAGGGGCGGGGCGGCGACATACTGCTTGCCCCGCCCACTCGTCAGTGTCAGGCCACAAGTAACTCACTTGCGAAAGATTCGAGCGATCAGTTGACTCCATTCCATTGTTCGGCCGGGGTTCTGCTTCGCGTAGGAAACCAACTTGTGGCAGCCGTAACAAAACACCACGATCATAATGAATCCAGTCATGGAATTACTCCTTATCTAAATCTCTATCATCACGTCCAAGATCATCGCGGGGCGGACGATTTTGCCGATCCTCAAGGACCGAACGCTCCTTCGGGTCGCGGAAACGCCGCGATTCGGCTATCTCGCCGGAAGTTGCAACTCCCCAGATTCCATAATCCGTCGGCTGGGCAATATTGGAATCGACATAGAATGCCCCTCTAAACTCATCTAAGCCCAAACGACCCATACCCATTAGGCATCCTTCAAACAACTTAGGTTTTGGAGAATCGCGAGACATAAAGTGCTCCTTTCAAAAAAAATCACAGACTTCCATTTTGAATTTCGCGGAAACGTTCCGCGAGCTGGCGTTGTTCAATTACGGCATCGTTCAACTCCAATAGTCGATGACGATTCCAGGCATTGGAGATGCTGGTCGAAGCGAACAGGCAGATAGCCGCGATAATCAGGTATGCCCCCAGCGGTTCGCTGAGCTTGCAGAACAAGCAGCCGGTCACCAGCACCAATGGCGGCTCAATGAATTGCTTGACCGTAGTTTCCCGAAAACTTCGGAATATACACATCAGCCAAGGCCAACCGTTGTAGCGACTATGTTCTGTATTGCCCCGCCAGCCGCGATATAGCACGCCTGACCGGGCGTAGAAGAACGCCTTGATGTATGCAATTAAGAACAGCATCATGGGCCTGGCGTCATATCTGGGACACAGGCCGCAAAAGAACAAGATCAACAGAATGCCAGCCACCGCCTGGATGCCGACATAACGCTGGCCGAAACGGCGGCGAAGGAACAGAATCACTGTGATCGCGAAGCACTCAACAATGAATGCCAGAATGCCAGCCCCATTTTTTGCACCATCTGATGAATTAGGTAAGTTGTTCCGCATCATAAGTCTCTCCAATCAGGCGCGCTGAATCCCCGAGCACGGCTACAAGCCGTCTTTGCGAAATCCGCTTCCATCCGCGACTATGTTGTTATCCTGGCGTCTGTTGAAAGGTCGCGAGCCGCCAGGTCCGGCTCGTGTCCCGGAATGTTTTTCCATTCTGAATCACGATTGCATCGACGTCCCCGTTATACTCATACCCGCCAGTCCGTAGCGTGGTGAAAACACACGGCTGCACTTCGAATTGATACGATTCGCTGATTCCGGAACTGGTTTGTTGCGTACGTCCCACGCCGGTGACTGCGGACATCCAATCGCTTGGGTCATAGCTGTTGTTAGCGTTCACGAGAAACTGCCGAGACTGGCCGATCAATTTCGCCGCCCATTCGTTGGTAACGGAGTCACCATTTGCATGACAAATTTTCGTGTTCAAATTCCCAAATAGCGAATCGGCTTCCGATCTCGCCTTCTCGCCACCACCGAGAACCGCGTAGAAATTGCTCACGTTCTGACTAAGCAGTACTGTCGCCACGCGATAAGACCGGCAGGTCGATTGGAACATCATGTCGTGAGACGTTAAGAAGTATTGCGCTTCGTCGGCCCAAAGAAATACGGGCCGTGGACTATTAGCAATATTCCGTCGTGAGATACTGCGTTGGAATGAGTACTTCCAAATCGCCTGCGCAAGCTGGCCGACACGGGCAAATTCCATAATGGGTAGGTCGAGTAATAGGATTTTCCCAGTTTCGACAACCTCAGGTGTCACGGTAGTTTCAGAGCAGAGTAGCTTCCGCAAAATGCCGCGATTGAGCACGTCTACCATTGACGTGAACGTGGAAGTGATGATGCCTCGCGTCTTACCGGCGATAGCTGGAAACTCTGTGAGAAAAAAATCGGCCACGACTTTCAAGTCGTCCCTCTGCTCGACCGTTAGCGAGCGATTGTCCGCCGCCGCCAAGCATTTGTAGCAGAAAGACCAATTCTTCCATGCGTCGGAGTTCGCCTGCGCCTCAGAAGTCGGAGCAGAATTGACCAATTGATGGAGATCGCGAACCGTTACATGTTCCGTGGCCCAACTCAGAAGATCAATGCAATTGCGCGTGAGCTGTTCCTTGGCTTCCTGCCAATATTCGTCTTTCTCGCCACTACCGCTCTGTCCAGCGCGTGTATGCGCGACTTCCTGAAGGTTCATGAGTAATTGCACGATGTTTTCGGTAAGGCCAGCGCCAGCTCCTTTACGCTGTCGTTCGTGGTCGAGGAAGTTGAAACGTAACGGCTCATCGGGTCCAAAAATAAGTAAATCGTTTAGTCGTCCCGCTTCGCGGCAATAAGATTCCCATAAGGCTCGTTCCTCGCTTTTCGCGGTTAGCACTAACCCACCGAAACCAGCCTGCAAGAGCGACAGAGCAATTGCCCGCCCGCTGCCGCTGGTCTTGCCACTGCCGGTTGCTCCCAGTATCAGCGTACCGTTCAAACTGTTGCCTATCGTCCAACAGTCCCGTTTTGAAAATCGAAGCAACGGTGCCGCGAGACTCCAATGGTTAGCTGCGACATCGATCAATGGAGGTTTTCGAAACGGCCAAAACATCGCGCACATCCCAGGACAATCTCTGTCTGTCGAAAGTCAGCTATTGATTGAATGTTGCTGATTGCTTCGCAATCTCAGCAATGCGCCTGTCATTTTTATGATGCAGGACGCCATTGTTTTCCCGCACATCTTGACCAGCGCGTAGTGCACAATGCGCAAAGCGACCGCATAGAGCCGCATTTTGGTGGAGTAGTCGAGTTTCATGATTTCACCTCCCACGTAAAAGTGTGATCTGTGAGTGACTTGAGGAACTGGTTGAGCGGAATATTCCTCTTACGGGCATGCCGGGCGCGAGCGGACAGCGATTCGAGAACTTCGAGAAAAACGGTCAAGGTCAATTCGGGTGCTTTGACAGTAACCGAAACTCCACCATTTAACTTTGCTGTAACTCGAGACGGTGCTTTCTGTTCAACATTGGTTTCAGTTGCGTGTCGTACCTCTTGCACTTTATTTGCCAGCTTGTCACGCGTCAGTTTTTTAGTCACGACCTCTTTAGCTAGCTCCGCCTGTTTTTCGGCATTTTCCACCTGCGCCAATTGATAGGCTGCGCTCGGCAGGATTTCACCAGACTCGACGTCTTTGCGAATGGTGTCAGGAAGCGTCAAGAGCGATAGCGAGCGCGTCACGGCAGCATTAGAGAGGCCGAGCTTTGACGCAGTTTGCGTAGCTGACCAACCAGTTTCCTTCATCAACCGATCAATCGCCTTTGCCTTCTCCATTGGAGCGAGATCGTCGCGCTGGCAATTCAATATGAATTGATATTGGATTACCTCAGCATCAGAAAGCTCGCGATTTTCGATAATCGCAGGAATGCTGGTCAATCCCGCGCTTCGCGCCCCTGCAAGGCGGCGAGCACCATCAGTTAGCACCAGCCTCGCGCCCATACGCCGGAGTATGATTGGAACGCGAATTCCAATTTCCTTAACTGTCTGCGCTAGCCCAAAGATGGTCTCTGGATCAATGTTCTCCCGAACTTGCGCTGGCGTTTCGATTGAATCAATGGGAACTTCTTCTATGCATGGCTGTGACATCGTTGCAATCTCCTTTTCGATCACACCGGATCGATGAGGAGACTTTTACAATAAAGATTCGGAATATCCGTGACGGGAGCACACGGAACTAAAATAAGGGAATTTAATCAAGATTATAGTTTAGGTGACGATGAAGTCGGCAGGCTCTTCGCCTCAGACGCAAGTTCAGGATGACGTGTGGAAATAGCTCGTATTATACGAATCGCACCCATCGCATAATCTGACGGGGTTGGGTTAGGGTTGCGTCCAGATTCACTTTTGCCTGCCTCGGTTAAAATTGTCGAGACTTCTTCATCACTCAATATCCCGGCTTTGCGTTTATTCTGCAAATATTCGATCACGCGGTAGAAATTCTGGGCTGCGGGAGAAATGCCCGGCATTTCCCAAACGTTTTTACCTTCAGGTTGTTTGAGGTGACGCCAGCCGAAGGCTCTCTTTGCCCAATCTTCGGTTTCTTGAAGCCATTTGCTGAGCGGTGAATCAGGATCGTTCAATGCTGCACGTACGCGCGCCCGCTGCTCAGGCGTGGCTTTTCCACTTTCCGCGAATTTTAATTCCTCCGGAGTAACCGGGTTCGCATATCCACCCTCCTCGGGCTCGAGCTCGGTCATGCGAAAATGGCATCTCCTAGCGTTCATTAACGCACCAGAGTCGCCACGAACCGCAGCAAATGTCAAGAAGTTTCCCGCGTTTTACGGACAGATTGGAGCTTCTAACGCTCTCAGCCAGTTTATTCATTTAGAACCCACCCCAATCCCTCGCTCGCAAAATGTGCTGCAACAAAAATGCGCTCCCAGCGAGTTTGGAGAAAGGACAAATACTTAATGGTAAAAGAATCATTACTTCGGAACCGATTGATCAGCTGATCAAGTTGTAAACGACGGCGTTTTTCATACCAAAATGGAATGATCTCGTGGCTTGCGTCATCAATCACTTCTGAAATAATTCGATGGACAATCGTCACATCACGAGTTAACAGAGCCATCTTCCATGCTTGGCGATTTTCGAACAATGCGGCAATTAGCTCCATGTGCACTTCTCGCAAGCATCCTAGCCTTGGCCAAGACACTTCCGGCCGTTTAGCCGCGAGATATTCTGCCACATTCATCACTGCGGCGCGATGTCGCGCATGGAACACGCGCCCGATTACTACATCCAAATCATGTGGTTTTGTCGGACAGGCGAGCAAAAAACTTTCCACGGTCCAGGGCAATTCACCCCAACGAAGTGCGCGGCTAATCGTCGGATGATCTGTCCCAATTCGATCTGCCACTTCGGTCATCGTGGTGCCAAGTTTCCAGCGGCCACTCAAAACATCCGCAATTAAAGCACATATATAGGGCTGCCGAAATCCCGACAGGAATTCCTTTTGAATTTCCGGGTCGAAAGCAAGGCCACTGCCATCTGGATAAGCATTGAGTTCAAACTCTGTTAGAATTTGCTGAATCTCGGGATCGAACAAGTCAATTTTCATTCGAGAGGTTGCCATGTGGTTCCCTTTCCGTTAGGGCTATTTAGCAAGCCGAGACAAAAGTTGTGGTCGCTATTAAAGACGAGGAAAAGGAGGGCGAAACCCATAAAGCATTCAAAAGAATAATTATAAGTGACTATCCGTACTTAATTTATGCTTGTAATTGATGTGGGCGTGGATAGACGAAAGTAAAGCTGACAGGCAAACTCGACTGTAAGCTCTTCAACTCTGGCCGATTGGAATTAGAATGGCGGCACGGTAGTACCTGGTGTTATCCAACGAATTAATTTGAATTCTTATTAGCAATTTCATGCATCCAGGTGAAAACAAGAACGTATCGCTCAATCATACTTCCCTGACCACTCTGTTGCATCGGATCAATGGCGGCGACCGAGACAGCTTTCGACGCCTAGTCGACCTTGTATATGACGACCTTCAGCGCATCGCCTCCCGACGACTTAAGAATATCTTCGGGCGGCCGCTGGAATCGCTGACAGAAGGCCCGACAGATATCGCAAGTCGCGCGACACTCAAATTGTGGCAGCAACGAGCTGATTGGAAAAATACCGAGCAGTTCTTTGCAGTAGCAGCCACGCTGATTGGCTATATTGTTAATGATTACAAAGACCATCGGTTTGCGAAAAAACGTAACGTTGGCTGCAACACTCGCAATCTCGATGCTTTGGCAGGTATCCCTACGCCTCATGAAAAGGAGTTAAGCGATGCCGAGCTAGCCGCACTCGAGGCGCTCGAGTGTCTTACTCAAGAATACCCGCGTAAAGCAGAAGTGTTTGCATTGCGAGTCATAACTGACCACTCAGAAAAACAAGTGGCTGAAAAGTTACACGTGTCTATCGCAACAGTCCAGAAGGATTTCAAGATTGCCAAGGGATGGTTACATGATCATTTGCGATCAAAAGGCATGACCCATGACGCCTGAACAACGCGCCCGCGTCGAGCAAATACTAGACGCTTTGCTGGAGGTTCTCCCGAAAGACCGAAATGCAGAACTTGATCGACTCTGCTCTCATGATTCTGAAACTCGAACTGAAGTCGCTCGCTTGCTTTCGGCAATGGCGGATAATTCCGCACTGCACGAACCAAGTATAGCAGAAATGTTTAAGCAGGCCGTCAATTTGGCGAACGCAGCTGCCGAGGATATGCCTGCGGGCACGATAATTGGATCGTATCGGATTCTTGAAAATCTTGGCGAAGGAGGCTTCGGTAGCGTTTATAGAGCCGCAGAGCGAGGTGACATTAAGCGAGTGGTCGCGTTGAAAGTAATCAAGCCCGGCGTGGACACTAAAGAAGTATTAGCTCGCTTTGAAAGCGAACGTCAAGCCCTGGCGTACATGAATCACGCGGGTATTGCTAAGCTCTTTAGTGCTGGGAAGACCGAAAGAGGTCGGCCTTATTTCGTCATGGAGTATGTCCCAGGAATTCGAATCACAGAATTCGCAGACCGAAATAGGCTTATTGTCACGGATCGGCTCAGGATGTTCCAACAAGTTTGTTATGCTATCAACCATGCCCATCAGAAAGGAATTATTCA
Source organism: Tepidisphaeraceae bacterium (assembly GCA_036490535.1). GTDB lineage: Bacteria > Planctomycetota > Phycisphaerae > Tepidisphaerales > Tepidisphaeraceae > DASXDR01. The sequence continues at coordinate 19,188 of DASXDR010000192.1, forward strand.
CCGCGACATTAAAGCATCTAACGTACTCGCTTTTTACGTAGATGGCCGAATAATGGCCAAAATCATTGATTTTGGAATCGCCAAAGCTCTTACAGGCGATCGCTTGACAGATCGAAGTTTTCAAGAGACTGGTTCAGGAATAGCTATTGGCACCTACGAGTCGATGAGTCCAGAGCAAGCCAACGGTGACCCCGATATTGATACTCGCACAGATATCTACTCACTTGGTGTTTTGCTGTACGAACTTCTAGTAAGCGTCAAACCTTTAAATGAAAAAATTCTAATTGACGCGAACGACGAAGTAATCCGGCAGAATATTTGTGAGATTGACGCGCCTAATCCCAGTTCACAACTGTTATCTCTGGGGGCCTCCGCAATGACAATCGCTGGCGCGCGCCAAATATCGCTCCCCGATCTGATTATGATGTTAAAGTCTGAGTTGGAATGGATCCCGCTAAAGGCAATGCGCAAGGAACGTGAACGGCGATACGCGAGTGTTCTCGCCCTTGCAGAAGATGTCAACAACTATTTGGAAAACCGTCCACTGAAGGCAGGTCCTGAATCGCTCGCCTATTACATGCGTAAATTGTGCCGCCGTAACCGCTCGATATTTCTCACAACAGCCACTTTTATTGTGACATTGGCAGTTATTCTTTCAACGTACATTTACAATATCAAAGCGGAGAGGGCACGCACGGTTGAGCAGAGTACGGCACGCGAGATGGAGGCTGCCAGAGCCAATCAAAACGCAGCCATAGCCAAAATAAATGCGATAGAAAAATCAAGGTTAGCAGACAAGTTGAAACTCCAAGCGGGTGATTCAGACTACCAACTTGGAAATCTTCTTGCTGGTAATCATGATGCTGATGCACTGGCGTACCTTGCAAGGGCATTACGGGAAAATAATGCAAACCGCAATGCAGTGCTGCTATCCATTATGATTCTATATCGCTACCGTGTGCCGCTTCAAGAATTACGGCATGGCGACTTTGTCAATTCCGCCATGTTTAGTCCGGATGGTACACGTATAGTTACGGCCAGTAGCGATAATACGGCGCGTGTTTGGGACGCCATTACGGGTAAGCCAATAGGCTTGCCAATGCGGCATGAAGACGCAGTGTTTTCTGCGTCGTTCAGTCCTGACGGCACGCGGGTGGTCACCGCCAGCGAAGACAACACAGCGTGTGTATGGGATGCCGCCAAGGGGAAGTTGCTTGGGAATGCGATGCGGCATGAAAAAGCGTATGTCCATGCGGTATTCACTGCTACGTTTAGCGCGGATGGCACGCGGGTGGTCACAGCCGGCGCGGACAACACGGCGCGGGTGTGGAACGCCGCTTCCGGGAAGCCGCTCGGCGAACCAATGCGACACGATGGCGCAGTCATGTGCGCTATGTTTAGCCCCGATGGATCACGCGTGGTCACGGCTAGTCTGGACAATACGGCACGTGTTTGGAACGCTACCACTGGCAAGTTGCTGGGCGAGCCAATGCAGCACAACGACGCAGTATTTTCTGCCTCATTTAGTCCGGACGGCATGCGGGTAGTCACAGCCAGCGCGGACGATACGGCGCGTGTCTGGAACGCCGCCTCCTGCAAACCTCTCGGCGAGCCGATGCGGCATCGTGGGTCGGTCAGAGCTGCGGCTTTCAGTCCTGACGGTCTGCGAGTCGTAACAGCAAGTTTTGATGGCACAGCATGCGTATGGGACGCTGCGACTGGTAAAGCGCTTGGCGAACCAATGCGACATGAGGACTTTGTCCATTCCGCCCAATTCAGTCCTGACGGCATACGGATAGTTACGGCCAGTGATGATAATACTGCACGTATATGGGACGCGGCGACAGGCACGCAAATGGGTGAGTCATTACAACACGGAGGATTCGTTCACTCCGCGACTTTCAGTCCGGATGGCTTGCGTGTGGTTACGGCAAGCACCGACAGCACGGCGCAAGAATGGGACGTCGCGGACCAGCATCCGTTGAGCGAACCTATGCGGCATGGAGCCGCTATCAATTCCGCCGTATTCAGCCCCGACGGGAAGCGGATAGTTACCGCCAGTGATGACAAAACTGCGTGTGTGTGGGATGCGGCTACTGGCGAGCCGATAGGTAAGCCAATGCAGCATAGGGGATCAGTCCATTTCGCAACTTTCAGTCCGGACAGCGCGCGTGTAGTTACGGTCAGTGATGACAACACCGCCGAAGTGTGGGACGTGGGTACTGGGAAACCCCTCGGCGCGCCAATTCGACATACGGCCCCTATCCATTCGGCTGTGTTCAGTCCGAGTGGCATACGGATACTTACAGCCAGTGATGACGGTACAGCACGTATGTGGGATGCCGTTACAGGCAGGCAATTTGGAGAGTCAATGCGGCATGATGCGCCGATTTTTTCTGCCTCATATAGTTCCAATGGCAAGC